>JBMLQZ010000574.1:0-2632 GCA_049241285.1 Chitinophagaceae bacterium
GTATAAAATAGTATTGTCATCTAACCAAGTATAGCTACTGCCTAAAATAGCATTTACAGGCATTTTATTTATTTTGCTAGCTTTTTTGGTAGCAACGTCAATAATATATAAATCAATTCCTTTTTGGTTGGTTTGGGTAAATGCAATTTTAGAATCGCTAGGGCTCCAACTTACGTTGCTTGCCAATAAAACGGTAGGTAAACCGGCAATGCTAAAAGATTTATTCTCCTTAATGTTTTTTAAAGTAAAGTTGTTAATATAAATCTGTCTGCTCAATGCATAATTGTTCGGATTCATTCTTAAACCCGCAATTCTTAATTCTGGCATTGCCAATTCTTCAACCGATGGGTACGAATTTCTTTCACTCAACAGCATCCATTCAGCTTTGCCATCAATGCTTACAGCAGGTGTAGGCTTTGCCAACAATAAATCAGCCATATCTTTAGGGGGCAGTTGGTAGGTAACAGCATCTTGGGCTTGTATGTAACCATTTATTACAATCAAACTCAACAATGCTACTAGTGTTTTTTTACAATAGTTCATGTGCATTTTAGTTTAGTGGTACAAGTTACGTTTATGTAAGTTTAATAAAAACCGCTCATAAAATTTTGTTCGTTTGTGATTTCCCTTACTTTTGCGGCATGAAAATAAAAAACCACATTCACCATCATCATTTATTACCAAATGGGTAAGCTGTTGGTGTTTTGTGTATGGTATTAATAAAACATTAAAGGGCTTACTTAGTAAGTCCTTTTTTTATTTGATTTAAATTAAAATAACAATATGAGTGCTTTGTTAGAAAACGAAACCAAATTAAAATTAGCCATTCAAAAAAGTGGTAGACTACACGACGATAGCATGAAATTGCTGAAAGAATGTGGTATTGATATTAGCAATGGTGTAAATAAACTAAAAGCAGAGGCTAATAATTTTCCATTAGAATTGTATTTTTTACGAGATGATGATATTCCTCAATATGTAGAAGATGGAGTTGCTGATATTGGTTTTGTAGGAGAAAATGTGGTGGTTGAAAAAAATAAAAAAGTAGATGCTGTTGACAAGCTAGGCTTTGGAAAATGTAGATTAAGTATTGCTGTAAAAAGAAGTGAAGTATATGAAGATTGTAGCTACTTACAAGGTAAAAAAATTGCTACTTCTTATCCAGTAATTGTGCAACAGTTTTTAGATAAAAACAATATTCAAGCAGAAATACATGAAATTAGTGGTAGTGTAGAAATTGCTCCAGGTATTGGTTTAGCCGAAGCTATTTGTGATTTGGTGAGTAGTGGATCTACCTTATTTATGAATGGTTTAAAAGAAGTAGAACCCATTTTACAATCTCAAGCTATTTTAATTAAAAGCAAATCATTAAACACAACACAACAACAGTTGTTAAATAAATTGCTCTTTCGTATTCAATCGGTAAAAAAAGCAAAAAACAACAAATATGTATTGATGAATGTGCCAAACGAAAGTTTGGATAAAATAATTGCTTTATTACCAGGCATGAAAAGCCCTACTGTTTTGCCTTTGGCTGAAAAAGGGTGGAGTAGTGTACATATTGTTTTAAGTGAAAGTCAATTCTGGGAAATCGTAGAGCAATTGAAGGAATTTGGTGCTCAAGGAATATTGGTGTTGCCAATAGAAAAAATGGTGGTATAGTTCTGAAACGATACTTGTTTTGATGTTAATAGATAATTATGAATGTATTTATAAATCCTGATAAAACTGCTTGGAAATCTTTATTGCAAAGACCCACTTTTGATACCAGTGTTTTGCAAGAAAAAGTAAAGACAGTTTTACAAGATATTCAACAAAAAGGCGATGCTGCAGTAAAGCAATATACCCAACAATTTGATGGTATTTCTTTAGAAAGCTTTGTAGTATCTGCTAACGAAATGGAAGCTGCCAATTCATTAGTAAGCGATGAATTGAAATTAGCCATACAACAAGCTGCTGCCAATATTCGTACTTTTCATAATAAGCAAGTAAGTGCTGTAGAAGTGGTAGAAACCATGCAAGGAATAAATTGTTGGCGAAAAAGTGTAGGTATTCAAAAAGTTGGTTTATACATTCCTGGAGGAACAGCTCCTTTATTTTCTACTATATTAATGTTGGGAATTCCTGCTCAAATTGCAGGATGTGAAGAGGTTGTATTGTGTTCTCCACCAAATAAAGATGGACAGTTACATCCGGCTATTTTATATGCAGCACAATTGGTAGGTATACATAAAGTGTTTAAAATTGGGGGTGTTCAAGCAATTGGTGCAATGGCTTATGGAACAGAAACAGTACCTCAAGTATATAAAATTTTTGGTCCCGGAAATCAATATGTTACTTGTGCAAAACAGCTAATTCAACAACAAGGTGTTGCTATTGATATGCCTGCTGGCCCAAGTGAGGTTTGTGTAATGGCAGATGAAACCGCCAATGCAGCATTTGTAGCTGCAGATTTATTAAGTCAGGCAGAACATGGTGTAGATAGTCAAGTTTTATTAGTGAGTACAAGCGAATTGTTTGTACAAGAAGTAAACGATGCGTTAACAAAACAAGTGGCAGTTTTATCGAGAAAGGAAATGGCTGTAAAGGCTTTAGAAAATAGCAAAGCTATTGTGGTAAACGATTTAAAAAC
>JBMLQZ010000575.1:0-8628 GCA_049241285.1 Chitinophagaceae bacterium
CGAAAATACCCAAAAAGCAATCAAAGGAATTAGAGAAGCAGCTGCCAAAGGAGCATGATCTAGCAAACGCAAATCTTTTTTAAACCAAACTATGTTTATATGTTTCTTTTCCCCATTCATTAGCACAAATCAATTTGTTAAAGGGTGTTGTTGGTTTAATTAATGTTTCTAATCTTATGATTGCATTTCTATTTTTAAAAATTTAGCAGTATGGCTTACTTTGTTTTTAATCATTTCTTCTGGTGTTCCTTCAAATAAAATTTTACCACCACCATCACCACCTTCTGGTCCTAAATCGATAATGTGATCGGCCATTTTTATAACATCTAAATTGTGTTCAATAATTAAAACAGTATTACCTCTATCTACTAATTTATTCACTACATCCATTAATAATTTGATGTCTTGAAAATGTAGGCCCGTAGTTGGTTCATCTAAAATATAAAACGTTTTTCCAGTATCTTTTTTTCCTAATTCTGTACTTAGTTTTACACGTTGAGCTTCGCCACCACTAAGGGTTACAGCTGATTGTCCTAAAGTAATGTAACCCAAGCCAACATCTTGTAACACTTTAATTTTACGATACATCCAAGGTACTGCTTGAAAAAAATCGGTGGCTTCATCTACCGTCATATTCAATACATCGCTTATCGATTTTCCTTTGTATCTAATTTCTAGTGTTTCTCTATTGTATCGTTTACCATTGCATTTTTCGCAAGGAACATACACATCTGGTAAAAAGTTCATTTCAATTACACGCATGCCACCTCCTTCACAAACATCGCATCTTCCTCCTTTAACATTAAATGAAAATCTACCAGCATTGTAACCTCTAATTTTTGCTTCTGGTACTGCTGCAAATAAGGTTCTAATATCTGTGAAGAAGCCACAATACGTAGCAGGATTGCTACGTGGTGTTCTACCAATGGGTGATTGATCTATTTCAATTACTTTATCTATTGCCTCTAATCCTTTTACACTCGTAAATTCCATTGGTTGGGTTTTACCGTTGTAGCAATGTTTATTTAAAATAGGATATAAGGTTTCATTAATCAATGTAGATTTTCCGCTACCACTTACACCACTAACAACAATTAATTTGCCCAAAGGAAAATGAACATTTACACCTTTTAAATTATTGCCAACAACACCTTTTAGTTCAATCGATTTTCCATTTCCTTTTCTACGTTCACTAGGAACTGTTAAACCTTTTTTACCATTTAAATAAGCAGCTGTTTCACTACCACTTTTTAATACTTCACTAGGCGTTCCTTGAGCTACAATTTCTCCACCAAATCTTCCTGCTTTTGGACCAATATCTACTAAATAATCAGCAGCAAGCATAATATCTTTATCATGTTCAACTACTAACACACTATTACCAATATCTCTTAGGTTTTGTAATGCTGAAATAAGCCTATGATTATCTCTTTGATGCAAACCAATACTTGGTTCATCTAAAATATAGGTGATTCCTTGCAATTGACTACCAATTTGTGTAGCCAAACGAATGCGTTGACTTTCGCCACCACTCAATGTTCGTGAAGAACGATTTAAGGATAAATAAGTTAAACCAACATCTAATAAAAATTGCAATCGTTCTCTTATTTCTTTTAAAATATCTTTTGCAATTACATTTTGTTTTTTGCTTAATCTTTTTTCTAATTCACTAAACCAAACGTATAGTTTATCAAGATTGATATTGCTTAACTCAGCAATGTTTTTTTCATCTATTTTAAACCAAAGACTTTCTTTTTTTAACCTCGTTCCATTACAAGTTGGACAAGTTTTTAGTTCCATAAATTTTTCCACCCATTCTCTCATGGTTTCTGTGCTATTTGTTCCACCAAACCAACGTTTCAACATAGGAATAATTCCTTCAAATTCACCACTGTATGGATCTGTTTCTGGTAAGTTTTCAAAGTCTAAAATTTCTTCACTAATGCCTTCTGTATTTCCATATAAAATGAGGTTGAGTGCAGTAGTTGGTAAGTCTTTTATGGGTTTATCTAAAGCAATTTTATTTCGTTTGGCAAGTGCTTCTACGTTTCTAAACATTTGAGCCTCTCTCTGTTCGCCCAAAGGTGCAATACCTCCTTCTTTAATAGATTTATTTTTATCTGGTAAAATTGCTTCGATGCTTACGGTGTACACATTACCTAAACCTTTACAAGTAGTACATGCACCATAAGGAGAGTTAAATGAAAACGCATTGGGAGAAGGTTCTTCGTAGCTAATGCCTGTATCAATACACATGAGTTGTTTTGAATAGAGAGCTTCAACTTTTGTGTCGGCAGAAGTTACAAATAGTAAATCTTTACCCATTTTTAATGCTTGTTGTACACTTTGGCTAAGCCTAACTTTCATATCGTTAGTAACAGCTAATCTATCTATTACAACTTCTATATCATGTATTTTATAACGGTCAACCTGCATTTTCGGTGTTAAGTCTACAATAACACCGTCTACCCTTACTTTCACAAAACCCTTCTTTCTTATTTCTTCAAACAATTCTCTGTAATGGCCTTTTCTTCCTCTAATGATGGGTGCTAATACATTGATTTTTTCATTGGCAAATTTTTTAAAAATATTGTCAACAATTTCTTCTTCACTAAACTTGAGCATTTTTTTGCCTGTATTATAACTGTAGGCTTCACCAATTCTAGCAAATAGTAAACGCAAAAAATCGTACAGTTCTGTTACCGTTCCTACAGTAGATCTTGGGTTTTTATTGGTTGTTTTTTGTTCGATAGAAATAACAGGACTTAATCCGGTAATTTTATCAACATCTGGCCGTTCCATATCACCCATAAATTGCCTAGCATAAGCACTAAAGCTTTCCATGTAACGGCGTTGACCTTCATTGTAAATGGTATCAAAAGCCAAGGAAGATTTGCCACTGCCGCTAACGCCTGTAAAAACCACCAATTTATTTTTAGGAATAGCGATGTCGATGTTTTTTAAATTATGCTCTTTTGCCCCAAAAACCTCAATATGTTCTTGTTGTGAAAGGGTTATTGTATTTTTTACTGTTTTGATTGATTTTGCCATTATAAACACAGATTGCATTACATACAACAGTTGCTTGTACATAAAGTTTTAAAAGTACAGATTAAATAGAACTACATTTAAAAAGTGTTACTAAAACTTCTTTCCTCTCAACCCTTAACAAACTTTTATTTGGAAAATAGAATCTGTAGCGTATACATTTGCACAAGTTCTTTAAAATACTTATCAAGAAAGGCAGAGGGAATTGGCCCTGTGAAGCCTTGGCAACCCAAACAAATTACTCATTTGTTTGAAGGTGCCAACTCCATTTCGGTAAACGAAAAGAGATAAGTCAGAGTTAAGTGAAAGATTTTTAAGGTTACGGTACCAACCTTCTACATATCTAAAGCCCATCTGATTTCTCATCGGATGGGCTTTTTTCATTTCTAAACATGTCTTTTTTTGTGTAGGTAATTTCTTAGAGCCTAAATTATTACATCATTAAACAAATATTCAAAAGTGGTATGCTTAAAAATGTTTCAAATAATAGAATTATGGTTTTATCATCATTCCATAATTGAAACTAGCCAATACATATCTTTTGAAGTAATCAATTAAAGTATTACCTATGAGCAAATTACATTTCGACACATTACAGCTACATGCTGGTCAGCAGCCAGATTCTGCAACCAATGCAAGGGCTGTTCCTATTTATCAAACAACTTCTTACGTTTTTAACGATGCTGTTCATGCAGCTAATTTGTTTGGACTAAAAGCATTTGGTAATATTTATACCAGATTAATGAACCCAACAACCGATGTGTTTGAACAACGCATTGCAGCTTTAGAAGGGGGTGTTGCCGCTGTTGCTACTGCTAGTGGACAAGCAGCTCAATTTGCAGCTTTAAACAATATTTTACAAGCAGGTGATAATTTTATTTCTACCTCATATCTATATGGTGGTACCTACAATCAGTTTAAAGTTGCATTTAAAAGATTAGGTGTAGATGTACGTTTTGCAAATGGCGACGATGTTGCAAGTTTTGAACCTTTAATAGATGCCAATACAAAGGCTATTTATCTAGAAACTATTGGTAACCCAAGATTGAATATTCCTGATTTTGGAAAGTTTGCTGCACTAGCAAAAAAGCATGATTTACCATTGATTTTAGATAATACTTTTGGTGCAGGCGGTTACTTATTTAAACCCCTAGAACATGGTGCTAATGTTGTAGTTGAAAGTGCTACTAAATGGATTGGTGGTCATGGAACAAGTATTGGTGGAGTAGTAATTGATGGTGGAAATTACAATTGGGGAAATGGTAAGTTTCCGCAGTTTTCTGAACCAAGTGAAGGATATCATGGATTGGTTTTTGCCGATATTTTTGGTGTAAACAATCCATTAGGTTTGCCCAATATTGCTTTTGCAATTAGAGCAAGAGTAGAGGGTTTGAGAGATTTTGGTGCATCACAAAGTCCGTTTAATTCGTTCTTATTATTACAAGGTTTAGAAACATTAAGTCTTAGAGTTCAACGCCATGTTGATAATGCTTTGGCTTTGGCAAAATGGTTAGAAAATAACCCTTCAGTGGAATATGTTTTATATCCAGGGTTAGAAAGTAGTCCTTATCATACCTTGGCAAAAAAATATTTGCAAAACGGTTTTGGTGGTGTATTGCAAGTAGGCATTAAAGGTGGAAAAGATAATGCTGCTAAATTTATTGATCATCTTTCATTAATAAGCCATTTAGCCAATGTAGGCGATGCAAAAACACTAGCCATTCATCCTGCTTCAACTACACATGAACAGTTGAGTGAGGAAGAACAAGTTGCTGCAGGTGTATTACCTAATCAAGTTCGTATAAGCGTTGGAATAGAACACATTGAAGATATTAAAGCCGATATACAACAAGCATTGGATAAGGTTTTTGCTTAATTCACATTTACGTGTTTTCACTCAAAGTAATTTATGCAAACAATATTGTACAGATTGCTTTGGGTGAAACTTTTTATAATAACATGACAGAGATTTTTTCATACCATCAAACCTTTACTTTAGAAAGTGGCAAAACATTGCCACAGCTACATTTGGCTTATACAACTTTTGGAAAATTAAATGAAACTAAAAGTAATGTTGTTTGGATTTTTCATGCATTAACTGCTAATAGTAATCCTACAGAATGGTGGCCTGGCTTGGTTGGAGATAATCGTTTATTTTCTCCAGATAAGTATTTTATTATTTGTGTAAATATGCCTGGTAGTTGCTATGGAAGTATTAATGCTATTGACATTAATCCATTAACTCAACAACCATATTATCATAGTTTTCCTTGGTTTACCACAAGAGACATGATTAGGGCGTATCAATTATTAAAGAAAGATTTGGGTATTGAAAAAATTCATATTGGTTTAGGTGGAAGTATGGGAGGGCAACAATTATTAGAATGGGCTGTTGAAGAACCAACCATGTTTGAACATATTATTCCTATTGCAACCAATGCTAAACATTCTAGTTGGGGTATTGCATTTAATGCCTCACAACGTATGTGTATTGAAAATGATACAACTTGGAATGAAGCGATACCAGATGCAGGTTTAAACGGTATGAAAGCAGCTAGAAGTATTGCTTTACTTTCTTACAGAAACCATGATACGTATCAATATGCTCAACAAGGCTTTTCAGAAGCAACAGCTCAGTTACTAGTTGACGAACAAATATTTAAAGCTGAAACTTATCAACGCTATCAAGGAGAAAAACTAGCTAAGCGATTTCATGCATTTAGCTATTATGCATTAACAAAAGGTATGGATAGCCATAACGTTGGTAGAAACAGAAATTCTGTTGAAGAAGCATTGCAAAAAATAACGGCAAAAACCTTAGTAATTGGAATAACTTCAGACATATTATTCCCTATTCAGGAACAAATTTATTTATCGCAAAATATTGCTAATGCTCAATTTAAAGCTATCACATCTTTATATGGACATGATGGTTTTCTTTTAGAATTCGATTTAATAGAGCAAGCAATTAGTCACTTTCTACAATCGTAAAATTAAACGTAGCGTATTATTATGGATTCACATAAACAGTTAAACATTGGCTTATTTGGTTTTGGAGTAGTAGGAGAAGGATTATACAAAGTGTTACAGCAAACACCTTCTTTAAAAGCCAACATTGTAAAGGTTTGTATTAAAAATGCCGATAAAAAAAGAGATGCACCAGCAACTTTATTTACTACTGAAAAAAATGACTTACTTCTTAACGATAACATTAATGTAATTGTAGAAGTAATTGATGATGCTGAAGCGGCTTTTGTGATTATTAAAACCGCTTTGCAAAACGGCAAACATGTAGTGAGTGCTAGCAAGAAAATGATTGCAGAAAACTTACCTGAAATTTTACAATTACAACAAACAACAGGCTTATCAGTTTTATACGAAGCTGCAGCATGTGCTTCAATTCCTGTTATTCGAAATTTAGAAGAATACTATGATAACGATTTATTACATGCAATAAAAGCAATCGTAAATGGTAGTACTAATTTTATTCTTACTAAAATGTTTGAAGATAAATTAAGCTTCTCCGATGCCTTATTATTAGCTCAACAAATGGGGTTTGCAGAAAGCAATCCTAAGCTAGATGTTGAAGGGTTTGATGCTGTAAATAAATGGGCAATCTTACTAAACCATGCTTATGGTATTGTACAACATCCTTCAGAAATTTTATTTAACGGAATACAGAATATTCAGCTTAGTGATGCCATAGTAGCAAAGGAAAAAAACTTTGAAATTAAATTAGTGGCACAAGCTAAAAAACTAGTAAATGGAAAAGTAGCTGCATTTGTATTGCCACAATTTGTGAAGCAAGAAGATCCGCTTTCGTTTGTAAAGAATGAATACAATGGAGCCGTTATTGAAAGTGGATTTGCCGATAAACAGTTTTTTTATGGTAAAGGAGCAGGAAGTTTTCCTACAGCATCGGCTGTTTTGAGCGATTTAAGTGCCCTACGTTATAATTATCGTTACGAGTATAAAAAATTATATCATCATGCACCCAACATTATTACAAAAGAGTACTACATAAAAGTGTATGTGAGTTTTGATGATTGGAAATATATTCCTAAAGAACAATTTGAGTGGATTGAAGAATGGCATGCAGAAGCAGAACGTAAATATTTGGTAGGTGTTATTAATGTACAACATTTATTTACCCAAACTTGGTGGAAAGAAAATGGAACATCATTAATTCTTAGTCCAGATGCTATTATTGAAAATATGGATGTTATTAAATTAAAGAAAAGAAGTTTAGAGTTAGCAGGAATCGTTTAGTTTGCAGGGAAATTATTTCATTGTTTTCATGCACTTAAATAAAAATTTATATCAACAAGCAGTAATCATTACAGGTATTTCAGCTGTATGCATTGCTGCTTGTTGTTTAGTAATAGGGGATAAGTCATTTTTTTTAATGATTAATGGAAATGGCGGCTATTTTTTAGACCACTTTTTTACTATAGTTACTGCTTTAGGAGAGGCAACAGCATGGATAGTGACCATTCTTTTATTTATTTTTTTCAAGAAAAAATACTTGCCTCTTTGTATTATAACACTAGTCATTTCTACCATTATTGCTCAGGGTATTAAAAGAGTTTTGCCAGAACAAGCAAGGCCATCTAAAGCATTTGTAGATGCATCATTATATCATACAGCTAAAGGCACAGATTTGCATAAAGTGAATAGCTTCCCTTCAGGGCATACAACGGCTGCCTTCTCTGTTTTTTTATTAGGATGTTTGGTGCTTTCTCAAAAGTGGTTCTTGCCAATTGGCTATTTGTATGCCTTACTCGTTGGTTATTCTAGGGTTTATTTAGCACAACATTTTCCTAAAGACATTGCTGGTGGAATGTTTGCAGCCATTATTGCAACCATGCTTGCATTATTTTTTCAAAACAAATATTTTTCTAAAAAGCATTCATCTCATTAAATAGTTAACTGTTTGTCGCCGTTAAAACAGTTACCATTGCAGATGCTTTTAAAATACATTCTTCATACTCTTTTTCAGGATTGCTATTGAATGTTATACCACTACCTACATGGTAAGATAAATAGTTGTTTTGGCTATTGTATAAAATACTTCTGATAACCACATTAAAGTCAAAATCTCTTGTAGGAGTAATGTAGCCAACTGCACCAGAATATAAGCCCCTGTTGCTTTTTTCGTAAGTATGTATTAATTCTAATACCTTTTTTTTAGGAGCACCTGTCATGCTTCCCATTGGAAAAGTTGCATTAATAATGCTTAAAAAATCAGTGGTATTATTCAGTGTTCCTTTGATAGTTGATATCATTTGATGTACTTGAGGAAAGCTGTAAATACCAAACAACTCCTCAACTTCAACAGAACCTTCCGTACAAATTTTACTTAAATCGTTTCTTACCAAATCTACTACCATTACATTTTCTGAGCGTTCTTTAGCACTATCTAATAAAGCTGTTTTATTGGCTGTGTCTTCTATTGGATTTTCTAAATTTCTTTTGCTGGTTCCTTTAATGGGTTGTGAAATGAGGGTTTGATTAGTTTTTCTTAAAAACCTTTCTGGACTAGCACATATAACATGCTGGTGATTTTGTTTGTAATAACAG
>JBMLQZ010000576.1:0-8386 GCA_049241285.1 Chitinophagaceae bacterium
ATAGAAATGCAAGTAAGGCTACTACTTTTGGTGTAGAAGTTGAAGTAAGAAAAAAGTTAAATGACAAGTTTAGTGCCTTTAGTAACCTTACCTTATTATCATCAAAAGTTACTTTTAACAATTTAAGTGCAGGTGGAGTTCAGGAGCAAGCATCAAGACCATTACAAGGTCAAGCACCGTATTTATTTAATGCAGGATTGCAATATACCGATGTAAAAAGAGATATTAATGCATCGCTTCTATTCAATAAAGTTGGACCAAAATTATATGCAGTTGGTAGCCCACCTCCAGGTGCTGGATTTTATGATATCTACGAAAAATCTAGAGATTTAATTGATCTACAATTTTCTAAAAAGTTATTGAAGAAAAAGGGCGAATTAAAAATCACCATCTCTGATTTATTAAATCAATATGTAGCTCAATTCGATAATTTAACATCTAGAGAAGCATTCAAAGAAGCTGATGGAGATCGTTTTACAAATCGTTTCAGACCTGGTACAACTGTAACTGTTGCCTTTAACTACGACATATTTTAAGTATCAACATATCATACAAAAATTTTAAAAAATACAAAAAAGCAAAAATGAAAAAGCTTATTTTTTTATCAGTAATTATTACTGCTTTAGCTACTTCTTGTGTTAAAGTAGAATTTAATGAAGATTATAGTTCAACTGTTGGAAACAGGGATACTACAAGTACAGTAATATCTGGAAAAATTACTAGTACTGTTACTTACAAAAAAGGTAAATACACTTTAAAAGGTTATGTTTATGTTACCAACAATGCACAATTAATATTTGAACCAGGTTGTGTTGTGGTTAGCGATATTTCTGAAAAAGGTGCGATTATAGTAGAAAGAGGCTCAAAATTAATTGCAGAGGGTACTTCTACTCAACCAATTGTATTTACTTCTGGTAAAGCTCCTGGACAAAGAGTTCCTGGTGATTGGGGTGGAATTATATTATTAGGTAAAGCACCTACAAATAGACCGGCTTCTCCAGAGCCAATTGTAGAGGGTGGTGTAAACCGTAGTTATGGTGGTAACGATCCTGCTGATAATTCTGGTGTATTACGTTTTGTACGTATTGAATTTGCTGGTATTGCAGCAGAACCTGGTAGCGAAATTAATGGTCTTACTTTAGCTGGTGTTGGTAACGGAACATTTATTGAGAATGTACAAGTATCTTATGGTAATGATGATGCTTATGAATTTTTTGGTGGTACTGTAAATACGAAAAGACTCATTGCTTTCGCAACAATGGATGATGATTTTGATTATGATTTTGGATATGTTGGTCTAAATCAATACGGAATTGCTTTACGTGATAAGCCTTGTGATACAGACCAAGCAAATGGTGTTGAATGTGATAATGATGGTAGTGGTACCACTGCCGCTCCTTTTACAAAACCAGTTTTAGTAAATTATACTTTATTAGGCCCATATGATACAACTGGAGCAAATGCCTTACATGGTTTTGGTAACAGATGGAGAAGAAATACACGTTTTGTAATGAGAAACTCAATTTTAGGTGGACATAGATTGGCTGGTTTTTCAATTGAAAGTGGTGGATCTTTAGATGCATATATTGCTAATGAATCTGAATTTAAAAATAACTTAGTACATGCTTATAGAGATTTAACCAAAACAAGTGATGCCGCTAAAATGACAGCTGCTGCAATGCAAACAAAAGCTGAAGCTGATGCTTGTATCTTCTATACTGATAGAGCTTTGTTAGGTTTGCCAAATGCATTTAAATTAGATAACCCTAGCTTTTTACCTGGTTCTGGTTCTCCTGCTTTAACTGGTGCTAGCTTTACAGGTTTAAGTTCTTTCTTTACTACTGGCACATTTAGAGGAGCAATGGGTACAACTGATTGGACTGCTAATTGGGCAAGTTGGACTCCAAAAACAAATGTGTACTAATTTTTTCGAATGAATTTTTTAAAACCCGTTTGTAACTTTACAAACGGGTTTTTATTGCACTAAATATTTTGATATGAAGCAGTATGCTGTATTATTTTTTGTTCTTGTATTATTGATAGCTTGTAAAGAAAAACCAAAAAATCAAGCAGAAGTTTCTGCTGTAGCAACAAAAACTAAAGTAGAGCAAACAGCTTTAGATATTGAACCAAGTTTTCAACAAGTAGATTCTTTAGAAATACTGTATTATGATAACCCAGATGGTGATCCTGAAAGGTATACTCGTTTTTTTAAGTTTACACCTACTAATGATACTATAACTATTCAAAATATTATCCAAAATTTACGAATGCCAATTAATGCTACTGCATTAAAAACTTGTAGATCTGAAGGGAAAATTTATTGTAGAAACAAATCAGAAATTATTAATACATTATACTTTAGTACAAGAGGCGATAGTTGCAGTTACTTGTATTATATTAAATCTGGAAACTTTTATTATGTGCCTATTTCTAATGCTAGCAAACAATCGCTTACTGCCTTAAAAAAGGCAGCAAAAAAACCAAGAGAGAAGTAATTAATTTACCGCTTTATCTGCACAGCAGCTACTAGCAAATGCTTCTGGTTTTGCTTTAAAAGCAAAGCCCATTCCTAAAATATAACCCATTGCTTCTTTTAACGAATCGTTACTTTTAAACATAGGGTTTGTATTAATATCTGCATGCACTTCCATTTCTACTTTGTACTCTATGAATAAATCGCAAAGTTCATAAGCTATTTCAATACTTTTTGCTACTTCTGTAAGCATTCTTTCTTTTAAATGAAATTTTTGCTTGGTTTTTTCATTATGAATATACATAAATCCACCAGCATGTTCTCTTAAGAACACAATTACAGTTGCAAACTCAGTTTCACTACCTTTAACTTGGCTATCTGTTCCAATACAAACTTTAAGTTTGATGCCTTTTTCAGATTCTCTTTGAATGGCTTCTGCAACGGCTTGTTTAATAGGAAGAACAATTTGTTCTCCGTTAAATTTTCTCCAACGCATAAATAATTGTTTACCGTAATTTACTTATTAATCATTCATTCAAAATCATTTGTGCATGAACTTATTATTAACAAGTGTTAGCAAGCAAAACAAAATGTATTATTGGTTAACTACTTTGTAAATAGCTTCTCGGCCATTTTAGCGTCGTGGCCATAAATATCATCTCTAAAGTGTAACAAGCCTTTTTCGTCAACCCAAGCTGTAAAATATTTAATGGTTACTGGTACTTTTGGTTTAGCAGCAAGCCATTTTTCTTTGCCTAAATGCATGAGTGTTTGTATAGAATCTGCTGTGTAACTAGTATCTCTTCTTAATAAAAATTGGGCAAGTTTAGCAGGCTCTCCTAATCGAATACAACCATGACTAAATGAACGTTTATTTGCCGAAAAAACATCTTTATTTGGTGTATCGTGTAAATAGATATTATAACTATTTGGAAATAAAAATTTCACACCACCTAATGCATTTTCTGGTCCAGGCTTTTGCCTAATTACAGGAATTTTGCCATTATGTTTTACAATCTCCATTTGATGTTTTTGCAAATAATTCGGATCTTTTTTTAAGGCAGGTAATATTTCTTTCTTAGTTATATCTTCTGTAACATTCCAATAAGGACTAAATACAATTGATTGAATGGCTCCATTAAAAATAACAGTACTATTAGCAGCTGTTCCAACAACAACATTCATACTAAAGCTGTATTTGCCAGAATCATAAACGTGTAGTTTGTATTCAGGAATATTTACAATTAGTTTATCTGTAGTGCCTGTATCTGGTAATATCCATCTACTTCTTTCCATATTTACTAATAGCTTTTTTATTAAGCTATCTAATGGTTTATTCATTTCTTTAAGTGTTGCAACTCCAATGGAACCACTTGTAGGTAAACCCATTCTTTTTTGAAATTGTTTAACAGCCTTCCATAAAGTGCTATCAAACTGTAATGATGAGTCTGCTCTTGAAAGATCTCCCAACACAAACAATCTTTGCTTAATCATTGGAACACTTTTACTAGAATCGCCTTTTTTAAGTAGTTTTTCAAAAGCAATTGTTTGCCAAGATTCTTTTTGCAATAGTTGATTATAGCGTATTAAATATTTTTCTAACTGCCTATATTGAGCATTTAAAGGCTCATAAGTATTTTGTTCTTTGTTTTTTGTTTGTAAAACTGAATCTAGTGTAGCTGTAATGTTTATTTTTTTTCTGGGAATAAACCATCCTAATTCTGCCGCATCAATATCACTTCCTTGATACACTTTTGATGCATATTTAAAAAATTGACTTGTTAATAAAAGCTCTAATGCTAGTGCATCTTTTTGTGGAATAGCAGATGCCTTTGTAAAATTAGTGATGTTAGAAAATAGTTTTTCTAATGAATGATTGTAGAGACTACTATCGTTATAAGCACTAATATAGCTGTTTTGTAAGTTATAAAAATTATGTGCAGGTTCAACCAAGCCATTTGTATCAAACCAAGCGTATTCATAGTTTCTATCTTTATAAAAATCAAAAAATTGAGAGCGATAGTTTTCTACAAGACTATCAGATGTGATAAAATTGGCTAATTGTAAACTATCGAAAAATAGATTATTAAATGAAGTTTGCAAATTGATGGTGGTATCTTGAACGATATTTTTCTTAGGTTTTGAGCCAAAGTTGCTACAACCATATACAACACAAATAATAAGAACAATGAGTAAATTTTTTTTCATGTAAATATCTATAGCTATAAGTGTACCAATAATGTGGCTGCAACAACACCTGCAGTTTCTGTTCTTAGCCTTGTATTGCCTAAAGTTACTGATTGGTAAGTATTGCTACTTGCAAAAGCAATTTCTTCGTTTGTAAAATCTCCTTCAGGGCCAATTAATATTTCTATTGAAGATTGGGGTGCAATTTCTTGAATTGATTTTTTCTCACATTCTTCACAATGTGCTATCAATTTTATAGCAGCATTTGATTGTTGAATATGTTGATTAATTGGTGTTGGTGTATGTAGTTTTGGTAACCATACTTGCCTACTTTGTAACATAGCTGCAATTACAATTTGTTGCATTCTGTCTTGTCTAAAATGTTGCTTTTCTGTACGTTTACTAATTAATGGAATAATAGCTGAAATGCCTAGTTCAGTTGCTTTTTCTAAAAACCATTCAAACCTATTGGCATTTTTAAGTAAAGAAATGGCAACAGTAATTTCTCTGTTATTTTTAGGCGTAAAATGGTGTTCTTGAATAGTTACTGTACAATGTTTTTTATCAGCATTATAAATGGTGGCTTTATACAAATTTCCATTACCATCTGTTATGTGCAACGCTTCGCCAGTTTTCATTCTAAGTACCTGAACACAATGTTTACTTGTTTCTTCACTAAGTGTAAATTGATTGGTAGCTGTAATATTCAATTCAAAAAAATAGGGAAGAGACATGTTTAGCTTTTCAGGTTTATATTCTTTTAGAATGTATTTAGAGGTGACTATTCATTTGATAGCTTTACAAAAAAAGCAAATTAAAATATAGTTACAAAAAAACCGATTGTATAAGAATCGGTTTTTTAATTATTTTAAAAAGGCGTTTCTCCGTCAATTCCATCATCAAAATTTCCAGTATTCATTTTGCTACTTTGTACAAAAAATCTTCCGCCACCATTGCCATCTCCGCTACCGCTAACAGGTGTTCCTCCAGTTGGGCCTAATGGTTTAAAATTGCCTCCAGATAATCCAGTTCCAAAACCAGGATTATCGTCAATTTCTTCAAAACGTTGAATATGTAATAATGCTTGCAAACGCACATTATCTAACGATCCATTTCTGTGTTTAGCAATTCTAATATGTGTTTCACCCTTAGTACTTTCTCCTTGTTCGTTATTGTTTACTTCATAGTATTCTGGTCTGTAAATAAACATTACCATATCAGCATCTTGCTCAATTGCTCCAGATTCTCTCAAATCGCTCAATTGAGGCATTTTACTTTCTTTTCTGGTTTCAACGGCACGGCTTAACTGGCTTAACGCAATAATAGGAATGTGTAACTCTTTTGCTAATGCTTTTAAATTTCTAGAAATATTACTAATTTCTTGCTCACGGTTACTGCCTTTTTCATTGCTGCCGCTCATTAATTGCAAGTAGTCTATGATAATAATACCAACATTGTGTTTGTTTACTAACCTTCTTGCTTTTGCTCTAAATTCAAATATGTTTAAGGCAGCGGTGTCATCTATATATATGGGTGCTGTTTCTAAACGTTTAATACCACGGCTATGCAGTTGTTGGTATTCGTAATCTTCCATTTTACCCCTACTAATTTTTTCTAATGGAATTTCACTTTCGGCACTTAAAATACGTTGAACCAATTGAGCAGCACTCATTTCTAAGCTAAAAAAACCAACTGCTGTAGGTTTTGTAGGATTTAATGCTGCATTTCTTGCAAGGTTTAATGCAAAGGCAGTTTTACCAACTGAAGGACGAGCAGCTAGAATAATTAAATCGGTTGCTTGCCAGCCATAAGTAATTCTATCTAGCGTTTTAAAGCCACTAGGCACACCAGATAAATCATCTGTTTTTGTTCTTAATTCATCAATACGTATTACAGCTTGTGCTAAAGCTGTGCCCATTTCTTTATAATCTTGTTTCAGAAAGTTTTTAGTTACATCAAATATTTTTCCCTCAGTTTGATTTAAAAGTTCAAAAACATCGGTGCTATCTTCATAAGCATCACCAATTATTTCTCCACTAATTCTAATCAACTCTCTTTGAATAAATTTTTGTAGAACTATTCTTGCATGTGCATCAATATTAGCAGTGCTAACAACAGCATTGGTTAATTTTGTTACAAAATATGGCCCACCAACCGCTTCAAGTAATTCTTTAAAACGCAATTCTTCAACTACCGTTAAAATATCAATAGGTTGACTTTTTTGTTGCAAACTCATCATGCACCTAAAAATGTGTTCATGTGCTTCTACATAAAAACATTCTGGTTTTAAAATTTCACTTACTGTATCAAAGGCACTTTTTTCTAACATTATGGCACCTAAAACAGCTTCTTCTAAATCTCTTGCTTGAGGAGGAACTTTTCCAAATGCAAGGCTACCCACATCTATGGTACTTTTTCTACGTTTACGGTCTTTATTTAAGGCGGTTAAATCCATTTTTTGCTTACTCCCTTCAATTTTTATTGATTTGCTTTTGCCCGTTCTATTGTTACCAAATTGTTACGGGAAAGCGAATATGCAGTAACATTTTGGCAACTAAAAATTTTTCTACTTCAATTTTAATACACAGTTCATTCACCGTATATACACAAGTTACCAAACTGTATGCACATAAAATCACTATGTTTTGCACATAAAATAAAAGTTGTACGCTTTTTACACATGCTAATACACATATTGCTGTGAACAAAGTTTTTCAAAATTTATTTGTTTAGAATGAAAGTTTCATGTAACTGATCATGAATTCTTTTTTTACATTTTTTATGTGATAATGCTCTGTTTTTACTTGTTTTGAATGATAAATAACTTGTTCAAATTTATTTTAATATGAATGCTTTTTAGAAGCTTTTTAAGCACATTTATCATACTAAATGCCCACGAATATTAAAACCCAATTTCAAACTGATATATTTGCAATCCATTAATTGTAAGCAATGACTATTAGTTATAATTGGTTGATTGATTATTTACCAGCTACTCAAGCAGGATTAACTGAAACTATTGATCCAGAGAAATTATCCAAAATTCTTACTTCAATTGGATTAGAGGTAGAAAGTTTAACTTATTACGAAAGTGTAAAAGGTGGCCTAAAAGGCTTGGTAATTGGTAAAGTTTTAACATGTGAGCAACATCCTAATGCCGATAAATTAAAAATTACTACGGTAGATGTGGGTATTGAATCGCCATTGCAAATTGTTTGTGGGGCAGCTAATGTAGCTGTTGGTCAACACGTTGTTGTTGCAACTATTGGTACAACTATTTATCCTGTTGGTGGTGAACCCATTACTATGAAGGTTGCAAAAATTAGAGGCGTAGAAAGTTATGGGATGATTTGTGCCGAAGATGAAATAGGAGTAGGTACTAGTCATGATGGCATCATGGTTTTAGATAACACAGTTATTGTAGGAACCCCAGCAGCAAACTATTTTGAACCTTATAACGACTATATTTATGAAATTGGGTTAACGCCTAATAGAATGGACGCAATGAGTCATTTAGGTGTAGCTAAAGATGTATGTGCCTATTTAACGCATCATTACAATAAAGAAACAAAAGTTAAACTTCCATTTAGTAATCAATTTAAGGTAGATAATCAACAGACTACAATAAATGTTCGGGTAGAAAATACCGAAGCTTGCCCTAGATATAGTGGTGTTAGTATTAGTGGTGTTACTGTTAAAGAATCTCCTAAATGGCTAAAAGAT
>JBMLQZ010000576.1:8396-10305 GCA_049241285.1 Chitinophagaceae bacterium
ATTGGTCAAAGACCAATTAACAATATTGTAGATATAACAAATTTTATTCTACACGAAACGGGTCAACCATTACATGCATTTGATGCAGCTGCTATAGCTCAACAACAAATTATTGTACAAAATGTATCTGCAAATACACCGTTTATTACATTAGATGAAAAAGAGCGTAAACTGCTAGAAACTGATTTGCTAATATGTGATGGTGATGGTAAGCCTATGTGTGTAGCTGGTGTGTTTGGTGGTTCTGTTAGTGGTGTTAAACAAACAACCACCCATATTTTTTTAGAAAGTGCTTGCTTTAATTCAGTGCATATCAGACGTACATCTTTAGCTCATGGGTTAAGAACAGATGCTGCAACTAGATTTGAAAAAGGCGTAGATATTTCTAATTGTGTGAATGTTTTAAAACGAGCTGCCTTATTAATTAAAGAAATAGCTGGAGGAGAAATTAGTAGTGATATTATTGATGTGTATCCTACAACAAAACCTAAAACAGAAGTTACTGTTAAATATCAATACATAAAAAAGCTTAGTGGCAAAAGTTACCATCCAGATGCTGTGAAAAAAATACTTACTGCATTGGGTTTTGAAGTATTAAAAGAAGGAATTGATGAATTGAAAGTAGCTGTTCCTTACAATAAGCCAGATATTAGTTTACCGGCAGATTTAGTGGAAGAAATTGTTAGAATTGATGGCTTAGATAATATTGCTATTCCTACTTCTATCACTATGAGTCCATCTATAGATTCATTAGGTATAAAAGATGTTTTAAAAGATAAAATTGCTAATTATTTAGTAGGATTAGGTTGTAACGAAATTTTTACCAATTCTATCACTAATAGTAATTATTTCGATGAAGCTACTCTTAATCAAACCGTGAAGATGGTGAACAATTTAAGTGTTGAACTAAATGTTTTACGTCCATCTATTTTAGAAACAGGGTTAGAGTGCATTGCTTATAACAATAATCGAAAAAATACAAATTTGCAATTGTTCGAGTTTGGAAAAACCTATCATACAACTGCTATTGGCAATTACAATGAAGTAGAGCATTTAGCAGTTTATATTACAGGAAATAATCAAAACGATAGTTGGCAAGAAAAAGCTAAACCGTTTGATTTTTACTATGCTAAAGGTGTGTTATTAGCAATACTAAAACTTGCAGGTATAACTAATTTGCAAACACATTTACAAGAAAACAATTCTTTGCTAATTACTAGTAATCAAAAAACACTTGGTACATTAATAGAAGTGAGTGGTTCAAAACTAAAATCTTTCGATATTAAGCAACCTGTATACTTTTTAGATATTGATTTTCAAGGATTAGTACAATTAGTATCTGCTCAAAAAATTGTCTACAAAGAAGTGCCTAAATTCCCAGCTGTACAAAGAGATTTGGCTTTAATTCTTTCAAAAGAAACCACCTTTGATGCCATTGAGAAAGTGGTATTGAAATTAGGATTAAAGAAACTTCAAAATATTAGATTGTTCGATGTTTTTGAAAACGAAAAGTTAGGTCAAAACAAAAAATCTATGGCCATTAGTTTTACTTTTTTAGATGAAGAAAAAACGCTGGTAGATAAAGAAGTAGATAACATGATGCAACAATTGATTCAAGCTTTTGAAAAACAATTGTTAGCAGAAATAAGACGATAATAAACTGGTAATTTGTTAGTTAGTTTTTCGATAATATTTTTTGAATGAGCGACATTAATACGCAATTACTTCAACTACAACATAAGTTACAACTGTTAATTAAAAATTACCAACAGTTGCAGCGAGAGCATGTTCAAGTAAAAAAAGAATTAGAAAAAGCTAATATGCAATTGCAAGAAAAAGACCAGCATTTACAAGCTATTCAACAACAAATAGATGTACTAAAACTTGGTAAGGCTGCTTTTAGTGATGA
>JBMLQZ010000577.1:0-3009 GCA_049241285.1 Chitinophagaceae bacterium
AGGCGAATTACAAGGTGCCTTAACTAGTTTAATGAGTGCTACAACCATTATTGGTCCTGTTTTAATGACCAATATTTTTGCCTATTTCACTACACCAACCAATAGCATACAATTTGCAGGTGCTCCATTATTACTAGCTGCGTTTTTAACTTGTAT
Source organism: Chitinophagaceae bacterium (assembly GCA_049241285.1). Taxonomy (GTDB): domain Bacteria; phylum Bacteroidota; class Bacteroidia; order Chitinophagales; family Chitinophagaceae; genus Parasediminibacterium. The sequence continues at coordinate 157 of JBMLQZ010000577.1, forward strand.
CAGTACCATTTTAGCATACCGAACTTTGCATACTAAACAAATAAAGCAATCAATAAAATAAATAAGTAGCTCTGCAACATCAAATAATTCAACAGCAGTCCTGCTTTACGCTACAACTCCGTCACAAAAGCCAAGCACCAATCCTCAACGGGGTTTTCGCTTCAATCAGGGCTAAATTTTGGGCAAATAGTTCAATTATCAGCAAATAAATAAACCAAAAACAACTCATCAATACAACAAAATAATCTATACAGTTGTACTATTTTCACAACGTTACAACATTCAAATACTCAACGATTTGGTATTTTATGTTCAATAAGCAATTATTTTTGCAATTATGGAATTGATTACTGCAACAAAAACCCAAACTTCTCAAGAAGAAGATGTAGATGTGCTTATAGAAAGCACAACTAACTACCATTTAGTAGTTTGGAACGATGAAGTAAATAGTTTCGATTGGGTAATTGAAACCCTTATGGAAATTTGTGGTCACACAGCAGAACAAGCCGAACAATGTGCCATGATTATTCATTTCAATGGAAAATATGCGGTTAAACAAGGCAGTTTTGAAGCCTTGCAACCCTTAAAAGATGCCATTATAGAAAGAGGTATCAATGCCACAATTGAGTTAAACGTTTCGCAATAATTTCAACTAACAGCTTTCCTTATTACACATTCATATGCCACTGCATGTTTTAAATGAGAAACTTTGGTTTCCACCTGTTGAAGATGCATTGGAAGATGGCTTATTAGCCATTGGTGGCGATTTATCAGCAGAAAGAATTATTCTAGCCTATCAAAAAGGTATTTTTCCTTGGTACGATGGTAATTTACCATTATGGTGGTGTCCTAATCCTCGTTTTGTTTTATTTCCAGACGAGTTAAAGATTAGTAAAAGCATGCAACAGGTTATGAAGAAAAAAACGTTTTCATTCACAACCAATCAAGCATTTAGCAATGTAATTCATGAATGCAAGCAAATAGAAAGAAAAGATCAAGATGGCACTTGGATTAAAGAAGAAGTAGTAAATGCCTACACTCACTTACACCATTTAGGATTTGCTATTAGTGCAGAAGCATGGAATAACAACGAATTAGTAGGTGGATTATATGGTATAAAAATGGGAAAAGTTTTTTTTGGAGAAAGTATGTTTACTAAAGTTAGTAATGCAAGTAAGTTTGCATTCATTCAGTTAGTGCAACAATTACAACAAGAAGGAATTGTATTAATTGATTGTCAGGTGTATACAGAACATTTAGAAAGTTTAGGAGCAAGAATGATTATGCGACAGCAATTTATACACTTATTAGAGCAATTAATTTAGCTTCTGTAGCCATACATTCGCTCAACATCTTTCACAATAGATTCCATTAATCTATCATCATTATTAGGGTCGTATTCTTGTTTTAGACTACTGCCAAAAACAAAAGCTATCGATTGCCAAAAAGCAGCATTAAAGCCCCCTTTATATTCTTGAATAATTTCGTAACAATTGTTGCCAGTTTCTCTATTAATCAATTTCATTAATACCTTACCCTGATAAATTGAAAGTTGGGTTAACTTATCTGCAAACTGTTTTTTAAGTTCTTTTTCTTTTGAATGAATAATGGCTCTACGTTGTTTTTTATCACTAATATTCACCAATTGGGCGTTTATTTCATTCATCGTTCTACTAGCTGCTTTTGCATAAGGATAAGTAACATACACTGCATTTCTAAGCCTGGTCCATTCAACCCAATATTTCTTCCATTTTGGGTGCACTTTTGTGTATACACTTACTGGCAACATATAGCCACTTGGTATAGTATCGCCTTCAGCAGTTACATACGCATAAACACGTATGGTATCGTTAATACCAGTTGTATTATCTTGGGCTTTAACAGACAACTGAAATCCCACCAAGAAGAGTAGTAAATAAAAAACGGTATTTTTTGAAGTGGCAGACATATTCAATAATAAATATAGACGATTTATAATTGTTAAATGCTGGTTAGCTAAAAAAGTAACCTATTGAAATAAATAATTAACAATTTATGGCTCATAATTAATGATTCATTGCAAAAAGATTTTACGAGTTTATTTGAAACAAACATTTATTTCGAAATACTTTTTTTATACATCATTTTGTAATATTCTAGTAGCTTTATTGCAGTTTAATTCTATATTCATTATCTATTTTATTTTTCATGCAAGAATTGTATTACACGTATTATGAAAGCCCAATTGGATTATTAAAAATTGGAGGTACCGATCAATACATTGCAGAGCTAAGTTTTGTAGATAATGCACAACAACTGGCTCATGGAGAACCAGGGGTAAGCGATATTATTCATATTTGTACAGAACAATTAATTGAATTTTTTCAAGGAAGACGACGCATTTTTGATATTCCCATTCATCAAAATGGCACTGACTTTCAACAAAGAGTTTGGAACGAATTATTGGATGTTCCCTTCGGCAAAACAATGAGCTATTTAGATTTAGCAAAAAAATTAGGCGACCCAAAAGTAATAAGAGCTGCTGCAAGCACCAACGGTAAAAATAAAATTGCCATCATTGTTCCTTGTCATCGTGTAATTGGTACTGATAAAAATTTAGTAGGCTATTCTGGTGGTTTATGGCGAAAGAAATGGCTTCTTCAACATGAGTTTCGGTTAATGCATGGCATTCAAACATTATTTTAAACTTTGTTAAAATTTGCTTGTTGTTATATTAATGTAATGAAGCATGTATTAAAAAAATGTAATTTACCAAGTCACAACTTCCGTTCATGCCATCATCCTTTAAAATATTTATTTGTTGGCTTATAATGTTGGCGATTGTATTGAATGTAGTAAATGCACAAACAAATT
>JBMLQZ010000578.1:0-2115 GCA_049241285.1 Chitinophagaceae bacterium
TAGAAGAAAAAGACGGTAACGCTTTAATTTATTACAAAAAAGCACCAGAAAAACATGATAGTGCTTATTATGTAGGACGATTTAACTCAAAAGGTAAATACGCAACTACTTATGGATTTTTGGAAGCAAGAATTCACTTGGTAAAACCCAATGGCTATCAAACTGCATTTTGGACAATGCCAAACTCTGGAACATCAATGAGTAATGCAGGTCCTCATGATGGAACAGCCGCTGATGGTTCTGAAATTGATATTGTAGAAGGCAATAGATTAAAAACATATTCCTATGGTTTACATTGGGATGGGTATGCAAAAGGTACACATAAGGGCGCAGGTGGTGCAAAACCTAAAATTAATAATCTGTACGACGACTATCATGTATTTGGTTTGGAATGGTCGCCTACTTACTTAAGATTTTATTTCGATGGTAAACTAATAAAAGAAATGACGGATCCTAAAGCAATAACACACGTTAATGAATTTATCATTTTTTCAGGAAGCTGTTGGGGTGTTAGTGATTGGGTAGATGGCGATGTTAGAACAAATGAGTTTATACAAAAAGGAGGAGTAGAAAAAGGATTAATAGATTATGTTAGGGTGTATAAATTAAAAAAATAAATTGTATATCCTATGAGTAATTTATCGAACAAACGAAGACATTTTATAAAACAATCTGCCTTAATCTCCGCAGGTTTTTTATCAAGCCGTTTGCCATTATTGGCTTCTGAATATTTTCAAAAAACAAACACTCCATTTGGTAAAAAAATAGATGAAAAATGGATAAAATATTTATATGAAAGAGGAACAATAACCACTTATCTAAAAAGTAAAAACGAACTTCAATTTATTGGTATGCCTGTGGGAGGAATTAACACTGGCACATTATATTTGAGTGGAGATGGTAGGCTATGGCTTTGGGATATTTTTAATACCAACCAAGAGGGTATAAACCCTTTAGATGTAAGCTGGGAAAATGAAGTACATGATGGTAAAAAAGTTAGATCAAGAGATGGTTCTGCCTACATTACTCCTCCTACTGCTAATGAAATAAGGCCTTTAGAGCAAGGTTTTGCTATTAAAATAATCCATCAAGGCAAAACAATTATAAAAGATTTACGTGAAGAAGATTGGCAAGAAGTTAGCTTTGAAGCAACATATCCTATTGCTAAAGTAAAATATACAGATGCTCAATTACCAATTGAAATTACGCTAAAAGCATTCAGCCCATTTATTCCATTAGATGAAAATAAGTCTGGTTTACCCGCTACAGTTTTTAGTATTCAAATCACAAATACTAGCAGCGAAAATGTTAGTGTAGATATTGCTGGTTGGTTAGAAAATAAAACAGCTCCATATTCAGGATTACCAGGCAGCCAAATGCGTACAAATACAAAGTTTGAAACCACCAATGCTGTTGGCGTTTTTAGCACCATCAATAATATAGCTTTACCCAAAACAAAAATTGAAACTGCTTTCGATTATGGAACACTCTGCTTTGCATCCTTACAAAAAAATGCTAGTGCTGGTACACAAATTAAAAGTGTAAATAATGCAGATGTGTTTACCATCAATAAATCTGAAACTACCACAAAATCTGCTTCACAAAAACTAATTGGTAACATTGTAAACACGGTAAATATTAATGCTACATCAACAGTTACAGTAGAATATATTATTAGTTGGCATACACCAAATTTGGTTATTGACAATGGTAAAAAACTTCCCAAAGAAGATTCTGGCCGATATTACACCAACCAATTTAACAATGCAAAAGAGGTTGCTAATTATGTAGCATTAAATTTTAAAGAATTAACCACCAAAACTCTTTTGTGGCAAAATACATGGTACGATTCTACAATGCCTTATTGGTTTTTAGACCGTACTTTTCTAAATATCTCTACTCTTGCAACCACTACTAGCCATAGGTTTAAATCTGGAAGATATTGGGCTTGGGAAGGTGTTGGCTCATGTGCAGGTAATTGTACACATGTTTGGCAATATGCACAAGCCGCTGCTAGAATTTTTCCAGCAATGGAAAAAGACAATAGGCAGCGTGTTGATTTGGGTATTGCTTTAAGAGAAGATGGAGGAATTTCTTTTAGAGCAGAGTATGATA
>JBMLQZ010000578.1:2125-5758 GCA_049241285.1 Chitinophagaceae bacterium
ATAAACGTCCAGCAATTGATGGACAAGCAGGAACTGTTTTACGTATTTACAGAGAGCATAAAATGAGTGCTGATAATAGTTTCTTAGAAAAAAATTGGAATAATATTAAAAAGGCCGTTCAGTTTATTATTAACCAAGATAAAAACAAAGATGGTATGACAGATAGGCCAATGGAAAATACATTGGATGCTGTTTGGGATGGAGAAATTTCATGGATTGTAGGTTTATGTATTGCAGGTGTAAAAGCTGGGCAACTCATGGCTGTAGAAATGAAAGATGTAGCGTTTGCTGAAGTTTGTAAAGCCTATGTTGAAATAGGTAAAAAAAATATGGAAGGTCAATTATTTAATGGCGAATATTTTATTCATAAGCCTGATGCTGAAAAAGGAAGAAAAAAATTAGGCTCTTACAATACATGTCATATTGATCAAGTTTTTGGGCAAAGTTGGGCATTTCAAGTAGGAATGGAAAGAGTAATTGACAAAGAAAAAACATTATCTGCACTACGTTCATTATGGAAAAATAATTTTAAAGAAGATGTTGGCTCCTATATTCAAGAGCATAAAGGTGGCAGGCCTTATGCTTTAGCAGGGGAAGGTGGAATGATAATGAATACTAATCCTAAAAATGAAACAAACCCTTATGGAGATGACGTAACTTGGCAATTAGGTTATTTTCATGAATGTATGAGTGGCTTTGAGCATCAGGTAGCTAGCCATTTAATTGCTGAAGGTATGGTTGATGAAGGTATGATATTAACTAGAAAGGTTCATGAAAGGTACCATGCTTCTAAAAGAAATCCTTTTAACGAAATAGAATGTAGCGATCACTATGCAAGGGCAATGGCATGCTATGGAACATTCTTAACTGCTTGTGGCTTTGATTATCATGGGCCAAAAGGATATATTCGTTTTGCTCCAAAATGGAATAAAGAAAACTTTAAAGTTCCATTTATAGCTGCAGAAGGTTGGGGTTCTTATTCTCAAAAATTGAATAATGCTACTCAAGAGCATTCCTTTACCATAAAGTATGGCTCACTAAAATTAAATAGCATAAGTGTTGAAAAAATAATTAGTAAAAAAATACAACAAGTTACTGCCATGCTTGGAACACAAAAAGTTGACTGTAAGTTTTCACAAAAAGAAAATACAATTCAAATAACATTAAATAGTACTGTTAAAATAAACGAAAATGAAAGCCTTACTATTTATGTTAAATAATACCACTGTAGTTTTTAAAAAATTAAGAACTCCCATTTTAGCGTTGTTTCTTTTAACGGTTGCATGCAACACTCCAAAAAGTAATGCCAATAATGAAACTACTAATCACAAAAATTGGAAAACTGTTTTTGAAGATAAACTTCCATTATTAGGTCATCGTAATTGGATTTTGGTAGTAGATAAAGCCTTTCCTGTACAAAATGCTGCTGGCATAGAATATATAAATAGCAATGAAAATTTATTGCCTACACTTGAGTATGTGCTAAACAAAGTAAATAATTCTTCTCATGTAAAACCAATCATTTATCAAGATAAAGAACTGGGTTTTATTACAGAAGAACAATCAAAAGGTATAACTAAATTTATAGAAAATTCTAAAGTTATTTTATCCAATCAACCAGTTAATACAATCTTGCATGATTCTGTATTTAAGAAATTGGATGTGGAGTCGAAGTTGTTTAAAATTTTGGTAATTAAAACCAATGAAATAATTCCATACACTTCTGTTTTCATGCAATTAGATTGTGCTTATTGGAACGAAGAAAAAGAACGCAATCTTAGAACAAAAATTAAAAATTAATTCAATGAAATTTATACTCACCTCCATTTTTTGTGTATTCTTCTCTGCTGTTATTATAGCACAGAAAATGGCAACACCACCCACCCAAATTTTTCCTGCAAAAATTTGGAACGATGCAAAAAGCCAACCCATAAATGCTCATGGTGGCGGAGTGCTTTTTCATAAAGGAATGTATTATTGGTATGGCACACATAAAATAGAAGGTTTATCAGAAAAAACACATGCCGATGGTGGTATTCGTTGTTATGCTTCAAAAGATTTATTGTATTGGTCTGATATGGGTTTGGTTTTACCATTAATTTATAACGATACAACACAAGATTTAGCACGAGAGTGCAATTTTGATAGACCCAAAGTAGTGTACAATTCTAAAACCAAAAAATTTGTTGCATTCTTTAAATTATATCTTAGTGGGCATGGTGTGGCAACTGGTTTTGTTGGTGTGGCAACAGCTTCAGGACCTGCAGGGCCGTTTACATACCAGCATAAATTTTTAGGTGGCGATTCTCCTTTTGGCACAGGTGATTTTGCTATTTTTCAAGAAGAAAACGGCGATTTATATCATATAACGGTAAGAAAACCTGATAGGGCTTTTGTATGTGGTAAAATGAGTGATGATTATTTACTACCAGAAAAAGAATATTTTGTATGTGAGGGTGTAACCCCAAAAACAGAAGCACCTACAATTATTAAACGAAATGGAATGTACCATTTATTAGGTTCAGAATCTACAGGATGGTTGCCAAATGAGGCTAGATATTTTACCAGTAAAACTTTAAACGGACCTTGGGAAAATCATGGCAATCCATGTGAAGGTATCAATCCTGAAAATGGTTTTGGTAAAGAAAAAACCTTTGGTGGTCAATCAACTTTTATTTTGCCGGTAGTTGGTAAAAAAGATGCTTACATAGCTATGTTCGATATTAATAAACCTGAAAATCCATATGATAGCAGACATATTTGGTTGCCCATAACTTTTGTAAAAGATAAATTTTTAATCACATGGAAAGATAGTTGGGATTTGAGTGTGTTTAATAATCATCCATAAAATTTAAAATATGAAAAAATGTGTTTTTCCCTGTCATTCTAAAAAACAAGATTGTTTAATGCAATTGTTTTTATTTGTGTTGCTTTCGTTTTGGTTTAATCCTTTGCAAAGTCAAAACAATCCTCAAGAACCAGTCAACGAAACCCATTTTATTAAAAATGCCAATTTCGAAACTGGAACAATGGATGGTTGGAAGCATTGGCGTACAAGATATTCATCTATTGTAAAAGATAATGTATATTCTGGTAATTATGCAGTAAAAATTGGACCAGAAAGGGCTTTTTGTAATCAAGAATTTAAAGTAAGAAACAATGCATTATATCAGCTTTCTGCTTATGTAAAAACTGAATCAGGAGCCGAAGAAATTCAAATGATTATTAGTAATTACGGTGGTGCTGCAAAGTCTGTAACTAGCAGTCTTACTGCATACACCAAAGTAATACTCGATTTTCAAACAGCCTTTAGTATAGATACTATCATGTTGTCTTTTGTGCATCCAGGTGGTGCAGGTAATGCATATGTTGATCAAGTAGAATTGATATATTTAGGCGAAGCACCTAAGCCAGTTTTACAAGAATTTCTACCCCAAACAAAAAGAGATTTAGAAGAAGATTTGGGTGTAAGCCAACAGTCAGATGAAACTATGAGGGGCTATGTAAATGATAAGTTTGGCATGTTTATACATTGGGGTGTTTATGCTGCTATGCCAGAAGGAAATGAATGGGTAAGACATCAAGAAGGTTGGGGGCAAGATTATTACCAACGAAGAGCAAGAGATAGTGCAA
>JBMLQZ010000579.1:0-2095 GCA_049241285.1 Chitinophagaceae bacterium
AATCCTTGAGCCAAACCCGTAGTAGGTATGGCTTGTATACCTGTAGCACTACTTTGATGAATAATAGAAGTTCTTACTCCATCTTTATTACTTGCATGACTATAGTATGAACGCCCTGCAGAAAAAGGATCATCTTTTTTGGCAAGTAATTGAAGCATTAATTCATATTCTGTAAATCCAAGAGATAACAACATGCTATCATCTCTGTAATAAGGGCTAACCCAATCGCATTGTAATAGTTGAATTCCTGCTGCTATTTGAATGGCTTCATGGCCTCTTGAAGTAGAGTGTACATATTTACATACCTGCCTATTCGCTTCAAACGTATCACCCATAGCTTTCGCCGTGACCATCAGCCTGTAAGCCTGCAACAATGTATCTCGGTTTAACATGAAGTAATAAGTTTATTTTTGAATGTGATGCTGTATATATGTTTACTTAATTTCTAATTCAAACATTTTTTGTTCTGCAATAAATCCCTCTAATACATCTCCTACAACACACTCACCTACTCCAGCAGGAGTACCAGTATAAATTAAATCGCCAATGTTTAATGAGAAATAATTAGATATATGGGATATAATATTGTTAAACGAAAAAATCATTTCTTTAGTATTTCCTTGCTGCACAATTTTACCATTCATCTTTAATGAAAAGAGAATAGGATCTTGTAATGTATTTGTAGAAAGTTCAATCCAATTACCAATTACGGCTGAATTATCCCATGCTTTTGCTTTCTCCCATGGCAATCCTTTTTTCTTTAATTCGGCTTGAATGTCTCTTGCAGTAAAATCAATACCAATAGTGTAAGCATTAAAATACTTAGCGGCATGTTTGGGTTGAATGTATCTACCATTCTTACAAATACGCAATACTATTTCAGCTTCGTAATGTAATTCGTTAGAAAATTCGGGATAATAAAATGGGTTTTGTAATTGTAGTAATGCCGATTTTGGCTTCATGAAAATAACCGGCTCATCGGGTATATCATTTCCCAATTCTTTTGCATGTTCACTATAATTCCGCCCAATGCAGAAAATTTTCATGGTAGTACTTTTAAAATAGTAATTATATAACCTACAGTATATTATCTGTACCAGTTTAATTAACTAAAACTGTTGTTACATACATTATATTCCACTACCTATAACTGATTTTTTGGATTTTTATTGTGTTACAGAGAAACTATTAACGGTACTCATGGTTTTTTCAATCCCAATTGTAGCAAACTGTTCTATCACTTCTACACATTTCGTAATTTTTTGAGCGATAATTGGTTGCTCTTCTTTAGTCCATTTTCCTAATACAAAATCAACTTGCATACCCTTAGGAAAATTATTACCAATTCCAAATCTAAGTTTGGGATATTGATCTGTTCCAAGCGTTAGTTGTATATCCCTTAAACCATTATGACCAGCATCGCTTCCACTTCCTCTTAGTCGTAATTTTTGAATGGGCAACGCTAAATCATCTACAATTGTAAGTGTATTTTCAATACTAATTTTTTCCTTATCCATCCAATATTTAAAAGCTTTTCCACTAAGGTTCATATAGGTTGTTGGCTTAATACATACAAATATTCTTCCTTTCCATTTCACTTCAGCTACATAAGCCAATCTATCTAATTTAAACATGCCGTTTTGCTTTAAAACAAAAGCATCTAACACATCAAAACCTATATTATGACGAGTATGGTTATATTCTGGTCCAATATTTCCCAATCCTACTATTAAATATTTGCTCATAGCCAACAAAAGTAGATGATTATAGAATTCGAAGAAATAGGCTAAAACTTAAGTATTAGAAATTACTCAAGTAAAAAAATGATGAATATATTAACAGATAAGGAAATATTTACAACTAGTATTAAACCTTTTGTATAATTTGTTATCCTAAGTTTTGTGTATAGTGAATAGTTTCTATAGATAGAAAATTAACTTTCTAAATTTTTTTGCCATGCGATTCAAAAAATTCGTTTTTCTGCTAGTAGCTTTTGTTTCATTAGAATTATTTTCTGCTTTTACTGCTGTTGATTCTTCCTCTGCAATTAGTAAAATAAATATGCCCTATAAAAAATATGGTCTATCTAACAAAC
>JBMLQZ010000580.1:0-7756 GCA_049241285.1 Chitinophagaceae bacterium
GATTTTGTGAAAGGCGAAAATAATATGAACGAGGAGTGGTTTGGTATTTGTGCAAAAGGAAGAACAAACGAAAATGGTACTTACGAATTATATCCTAGGGCTGCTTATTATGCATTAAAGCAAGTTCACCAGCTTAATCCGGCAACCAATGGTAAAGCAGCACTAAATGCAATTGATAATGTACAAATTATTGATGCAATGTTGCTAGCAAGATCTGATAAGGCTGCTTCTTCAGCTGATGATAAAGGCAAATTATATTTAAGCGATTTACAAGCAAATTTCTACACATTTAATACTGGTGGCAGTTTAATTTCTACACCAAAATCTACAGAGGCAGCACTTGTAAACGGTTTTCCTAATAGATTAGGATTCGATCATATGCAATCCTTTAATATTGGTATAACAGCTAAACCTGCTCCAAATGTTTCTGCTAATGTTCAATTTAACTTACTAGGTAATGTTGCAGAAAATCCAATTGATGAAGTGTTTTATGAAAATAGAGGAAGACGTTTAACCGTAAGTACACCAACAGGGCCAGTTTTAATGAACTCAAATAATAGAGTACAATTGTATAGAGCAAGTTACAGTTGGGATGCTAAAGACTTTAAATTAACTGGCTTTTATAGAACGGGTCATTATCATTGGGCTTATGAAGGCGACTTTTTCAATCTTTACCAAGAAGCTAACTACGGACCAAACATTGATATTTATAATGGTGAAGCACCATTTGGATTTGAGTTTGAAGGTAAAAAAGGATTAAAAGGATTAAAGGTTGCTTTTGGTCCTGAACTTTGGTGGGGAGCCAACCCTGCTATATTAGCTAAGTACACACGTAAAGTTGCAAAATTTGATGCTACCGTTATTTTTCATGAAGATTTAGTTCAACGTAGTGGCATTCAAAGTTCTTTTGCTGTTCCAGTACCTAAAACAAGAAGAGCTACACTTGCATTGTCGAGAAAGTTTGACAAACTAGGAATTGATATTGGTGGTATATGGGGTGGTCAACCATTAAACGATAGAGTATTTCAGCTAGAAAGAGATGGAAAACAGTATCAAGATGTCATCAAATCAACCGACAATTTTGGTGGAAAAATTAAACTTACATATGCAAGTGGTGCCATTCAATGGTATGGTCTATCTTCTTACATGGGTTTAGTGGCAAATGGTGGTTTCGATCAAACCAAAACCTTCACAGGCTGGCGTTTAAAAGATGTTGGTAGTGGAAATATGGTTAATATACTTAGTGGTTTTACATACAACGTTGGTAAATTTCAAATTGCACCAAACTTCCTATATCAAAAGCCACTTGAAGGGCCAATTGCAGCAAGTGCTCAAGTTCCAGCAAGACCAAGAAATATTTTAGATGATCCTTTTGCTGTGCGTTCGAACAGAGAAACAGTAGGTGGAGAATTATTATTTACCTACGATCCAACACCTGCTACTTGGATGTATGAATGGGATAATGACAGATCAGAAGATGCAAAATTTGCTATCAGTGCAGGATTTGTTTATAGACATTTACCTACTGTTCAAGATGCCGCTATTGGTATTTTAGCTAATAGAAATTTATTTGCTTTTCCTGGTTCTGCACCAGCACAAGATTTGTGGGAAGTGAATACCCGAATTGTATCTAAAATCAATACTAACTTTGGTATTATAGCAAACTTATATGCAGGTAATGGTCAGGCAAATGGTAGTGATGCTAGAACAATCAATAGAGTTGGTGTAGATATTAGAACCATTTATAGAAAATTAAAGTTTACAACAATAGCTAAGTTTAACGATTGGGGTCCTTTCGATTATCATAGAGATTTTAACTTAACTTTCCCTATGCAATTAATTGCTGATATTTCAACAGAAGTAGGAAAGCCAGATTGGCTTATGTTACCTTCTACAAAAATTGGTTTAAGAGGAACCTATAGAACGTTAAATAAGTACTCTCCTCGATATTCTCCTGTTAAAACATTAGATCCTGCAGGAAATTGGGTTCCAGATCCAAATGCCATTGGTTTTCCTGATGGAAACGAATGGGAAATTAGAACCTACATTCAATTTAACTTAGGAAGATAAGTTTAAATATCATCAAACAAATTCAATTTAAAGCGATGAAAAAAATTAGAACATATTTAAGTAGCTTATTAGCAGCAGCTATACTACTTGTTGCAGGTTGTACAAAAAGAGATGTTTCGTCTTTAAAAGCTCCAGAATTTCCAAAAAATGGAGATGTATTTTTAGACGACTTTACAGGAGATTTAGCATATGCTGCTTTCGGGGGGTCAGATGTAAGGGCATTTCATATAGAAACAAAAGAAACTTATAACGGTTCAAGACAAGCTATGCGTTTTGAAGTACCAGATGCAAACAGCCCACAAGGTGCTTATGCAGGAGGGGTGTTTTTTAGTAGAACTGGCAGAAATTTAAGTGAATTTACAGCACTCACATTTTATATCAAAGCATCTCAAGCAGCTACAGTTGGTGTATTAGGTTTTGGAAACGATTTAGGAGCTAACACTTACGTAGTAAATCTAAGTAACTATCAAGTAAATACTAATTGGAAAAAAGTCATCATTCCTATTCCAGATGCATCGAAACTAAAAGCAGAAAAAGGCTTATTTTATTTTTCTGCTGGTCCAGAAAATAATAGAGGTTACACCGTTTGGATAGATGAAGTAAAGTTCGAAAACCTTGGTACAATTTTACCTGATAACCATTCCATCATGAACGGCACAAATGCAAGTGCTAATACGTTTATTGGCGTGAATACTCAAATAACAGGTATAGTTTCCAGCTTTAACATGCCAAATGGCGTAAACCAAGTGGTTGGGTTAAGCAGTTCATATTTTGAATTTAAATCATCAAATACAAGTGTAGCAACAGTAAGTGCTAGCGGTGTTGTATCGTCTGTAGGAACTGGTACGGCTGTAATTACAGCAACAGTTAATGGAAAAAAAGCAACAGGTCAATTAACTGTTAATTGTTCTGGAGCTTACACAAATGCACCTACACCTACAAGGTCTGCAGCAAATGTAATTTCTATTTTCTCCGATGCATATTCAAATATTCCTGTTAACTACTATAATGGATATTGGCAGCCTTGGCAAACAACTATTTCTAATGATTTTAGAGTTCAAAATGATAATGTACTTAACTATACCAATTTTAACTTTGTGGGTATAGAATTTAGCTCACCTACTGTAAACGCAAGTGCAATGACGCATCTTCACCTAGATGCATTTTTTCCGAATGCTGTAGCACCAGGAAGGCAATTGAGAATCATAGTAGTGGATTTTGGTGCAGACGGTGCTTTTGGTGGCACAGATGATACTAGGCATTCTACCACATTTACTACCCCTTTCTTAGTAAGTCAAAGTTGGAGATCAATAGATATTCCTTTTGCTAACATGACTGGTCTTCCTAGAAGAGCCAATTTAGGGCAAATCATTTTAGAAGGTGGTGATGGTACTACCCTTTATGTTGACAATGTTTACTTCTGGCGTTAATTGCCCATAAATAATTAAAAATATTATAATCATGATTGCTATAAATTTAAAAAACAAAGTATTACAGTTAGGTGCAATTGCAGCAGCCGTAATTACTTTAAATAGTTGCGAAAAAAAAGCAGAACAAACATTGCCAAAAAGAAATTGGCAATTAACTTGGAGTGATGAATTTACAGGAACTACAGGCACTAGTCCAGATGCTACAAAGTGGGTATTTGATGTAGGTCGTGGTCCTAATAACGACGGATGGGGAAACGCAGAATTACAGGCTTATACTGATAGACCAAGCAATGTTGCTTTAGATGGTAGCGGTAATTTAGTTATTACTGCTATGAAAGAAAGTTTTGCAGGTGCTGGTTTTACTTCTGCTAGAATAAAAACGAAAACAAAACTAGAGCAAACATATGGCCGATTTGAAGCTAGAATAAAAACACCAACCGGACCAGGTATTTGGCCAGCATTTTGGATGTTAGGAGCTAACATTGATAATACTCCTTGGCCTCAATGTGGTGAAATTGATATTATGGAACAGCGTGGACAAGAGCCACACTTGGTTCATGGAACGGTACATGGTCCAGGCTATAGTGGTGGTGCAGCTATCACAAAACAGTATGCTTTAATGAATGGTAGATTCGATGCTAACTTTCATGTATATGCTGTTGAATGGGGTGCAGATTATATTGATTTTTTTGTAGACAATTTTTTATATCAAAGAATTACACCACAAAATGTAACAGGTAAATGGGTGTTTAATTCTCCATTCTTTTTATTATTAAACATTGCTGTTGGTGGAAATTATGTTGGATTCCCTACTATTGGAACTCCATTTCCACAAAAAATGAGTATTGATTACGTGAGAGTATACAAACAAATGTAAGAACAATCTTTAGCCTATAAAAAGTATCTCATGGTAGTATGAGGTACTTTTTTTACCTCCTTTATTTAGTAAACTTTTTTTCTTAAAACAACTATTAATGAGTACTAACCAAAGCTTAGAATCTGTATTGATTAACAATGAAATTTTCTTTAAAATTTCAGATGTAAATAAGATGCGTCATTTTTTTATGAGTATCGTAAGCGACTCTAATCATTGGCTTTTTTTATCAAGCAATGGTGGTATTAGTGCAGGTAGAAAAAATAGCGAATACGCATTGTTTCCTTATTATACTGACGATAAGATAACAGATACTGCAGAAATAACAGGTAGTAAAACGATTATAAGAATAGTTAGTAATAATACAACCATTTTGTGGGAACCTTTTTCTGTAAGAAGTGAAGGAAGATTCGATATTACAAGAAACTTATATCACAGTCAATATAGTAACAAAGTAATTTTCGAAGAAATTAATAACACACTAGGTTTACAGTTTAGTTACGAATGGAATTCGAGCAACCAATTTGGATTTGTAAAGAAAAGTTCAGTTCAAAATATTGGAACAAAACCCATAGCATTTGAAATAGTAGATGGATTACAAAACATTTTGCCTTATGGTGTGCCAAGTGATTTGCAAACGAAGGCTAGCAATTTAGCAGATGCATACAAGCGTAGTGAATTAATGCCAAATGAACACATTGGTATTTTTGCATTAAGTGCAATTATTGTAGATAAGGCAGAGCCAAGTGAAGCTTTAAAAGCAAATATTGTATGGCATATGGGGCTAGAAAAAGCTACCTATTTACTATCATCACTGCAATTACAAGCTTTTAGAAATGGTGAAAATCTAGTACAAGAAACCGATGTAAAAGGCGAAAAGGGAGCATATTTTATAGCTACAGAATTATCATTGCAATCTGGTGAAAAAAAGCAATGGAATACAATCTGCAACGTAAATCAAACAGCAGCTGCTGTTGTAGCACTTAGTGAAAAAATTAAAAACGATAAAAATTTACTCAGCCAAATTGAGGAAGATATAGAATTAGGCACCACCAATTTAATAAAATTAGCTAGCGGAGCCGATGCCATTCAGTTTACAAACGACAATCTAAAAGATACAAGACATTTTTCTAATGTGCTTTTCAACATCATGCGTGGTGGTATTTTTGATAATAATTACTTCATAGAAAAATGGGACTTTGATAAATACCTGCAAAAAGCCAACAAGCAAGTATTTGAAAACGCAAAATCATCTCTTGAAAAATTAGGCAATTTATTTACAAGCAACGAATTAATTGAAGTTGCAAACCAATCAAATGATACAGACTTTATTAGATTGGCAACAGAATATTTGCCTTTGAAATTTAGTAGAAGACATGGAGATCCAAGCCGTCCTTGGAATCAATTTTCTATCAATACAAAAAGTGAAATTGATGGTAGTAAAATATTAGATTATCAAGGTAATTGGAGAGATATTTTTCAAAACTGGGAAGCTTTAGCTCATTCTTATCCTGCTTTTATTGAAGGAATGATTTATAAGTTTTTAAATGCTTCTACATTTGATGGTTACAACCCTTATAGAGTAACAAAAGATGGGTTTGATTGGGAAACAATAGAACCAGATAATCCTTGGAGTTATATTGGTTATTGGGGCGATCATCAAATCATTTATTTGCTTAAGTTTTTAGAATTTGCTGAGCAAAAAAGTGCAGGTGCTATTGCTACTCTCTTGTCAAAAAATAATTTTGTTTACGCCAATGTTCCTTACAAAATAAAAGACTACAGTAGCATAGTAAAAAACCCAAAAGATACAATTGAATTTGATCATGATAATGAAGCGAATATTCATCATCGTATAAAAGAATATGGTTCAGATGGTGCATTACTTACAAATGCCAACAATGAAATTTATCATGTAAATTTTATTGAAAAAATTTTAGCAACAGTTTTATCAAAGTTATCAAACTTAGTTCCAGAAGGTGGTATTTGGATGAATACACAACGCCCTGAATGGAATGATGCTAACAATGCATTAGTAGGTAATGGCCTTTCAATGGTAACGCTTTATTATCTAAGAAGATTTTTAAAACTTTTTGAAGAAATATTTGATAATGTTCAAGATAAAAATGTTGAAGTATCTGCTGAGTTACAACAACAATTCACTTCTATTTACAATACATTCAATCATCATTCTAGTCTCATTTCAACATCAATTGATAATGCGAACAGAAAAAAAATTACTGATGCGTTAGGCAATGCAGGAAGTGAATTTAGAAACACCATTTATACACAAAAGTTTAGTGGAACAAAGAAAGAAATTAGTATATCTGATTTACAATCTTTTGTAAAAATTTCTTTACAGTTTTTAGAACATTCAATACTTGCAAACAAAAGAAAAGACGGTTTATATCATGCATATAACTTACTAACTTACAACAGCAATGGAATTGAAATTTCTTATTTAAGTGAAATGTTAGAAGGACAAGTAGGCGTACTTTCTTCTAAATTTTTACAACCACAAGAAAGCGTAGCATTGTTGAATTCGTTACATGCAAGTTCATTATACAGAAAAGATCAGAATAGTTATATTCTATATCCTAATAAAAATTTACTTGGATTTTTACAAAGAAATAATATACCAAAAGCCCTTTTTGAATCATCTATCTTATTAACCACATTATTGCAACAAAACAATTCAGCTATTGCTGAAATGGATGTACTCAATAATTATCATTTTAATGGCAATTTTAAAAATGCCGACGACGTATCTAAAGCTTTAAATGATTTGCCAGCAACTTATCAAGAATTGGTAGGTAAAGAAAAAAATTTAATACTTAATATTGAATCGGTGTTTAATCACAAAGAGTTTACAGGACGCTCAGGTACATTTTATGGCTACGAAGGATTGGGCTCTATTTACTGGCACATGGTTTCAAAATTATTATTAGCTGTGCAAGAAACTTGCTTGGATGCATTTAAGAATAATGCAGATGGTGAAACTATTAATGCACTAATATCTCATTATTACAACATTAACGATGGTATTGGTGTACATAAATCTCCAGCTGTATATGGAGCATTTCCTATTACACCTTATTCTCACACACCATTCAACAAAGGTGCTCAACAGCCTGGTATGACTGGTCAAGTAAAAGAAGATGTTCTTTGTAGAATAGGTGAATTAGGTGTAAGCTTTAAAAATGGAGAATTAGTTTTTAATCCACAGCTATTAAAAGCAAATGAATTTTTAAGCTCTAATAAAACTGTATCATTTGTACTATCAGACGGAACAGATCATCAATTGAATCTAGAAAAAAATAGCTTGGCGTTTTCTGTTTGTCAAGTTCCTGTTGTGTACAAAAAAAGTACAACAAATAGCATT
>JBMLQZ010000581.1:0-3342 GCA_049241285.1 Chitinophagaceae bacterium
CAATATCGTTAATAGCAGTTACTTTTCCTCTTGTAGTATTGGTAGTAGTTAACGATTCATTATCGGTTTCTTGATAAGTAAAATTTGGTCGAAGAATTAATGAATTACTACTATCAAATTGGTGTTCAATATTATAATTAAACCGATGATTGTAATTATTATTATCTGCATTTGTTATTTGATCGGTAAATATGGAAGAATCGCCACTAATAAATCTTTCAGTTAAAGATTTTGAGCGATTATCAATAGATAAATTGTTATAAAAATAGCTTCCATAACCTTCTGTTTTTTTACTCCACACATCTTTATAATTAATACCGCCAGCAACCGTTGTGGTAATGCCATTGCTAGAATTTCCAGCCCCTAGCCCTTGTATGGTATTGCCAATTGCATTGCCGCCACCGGCTCTTCCACCGCCTCCACCACCACGTCCACCAACATTCATTGCACCCAAAATATCTTGCACAGAAAAAGCTTGTCTATTTACATTATTAGCTTGTGCAATTATGCTGATTTGTTGATTACCATTAAATCTATTCAAGTTTAATCCACTTTCAAAACGCCCTTGATCGCCACCACCTGCCATTATTTTTCCAAAATATCCTTTACGCTTATCTTTTTTGGTGGTAATATTTATGGTTTTTGTACGAGTGCCATCATCAAATCCACTAAAAGCACTTTGATCACTTTGAGCATCGTAAACTTGAATTTTATCAATGATATCTGGAGGAAGATTTTTGGTAGCCATTTTAGGATCATCGCCAAAAAAACGTTTTCCATCAACCAAAACCCTCGATACATTTTCTCCTTGTGCTTTAATGGTTCCATCTTTTGAAACTTCTACACCTGGCAATTTTTTTAATAAATCTTCTACAACTGCATTTGGCTTGGTTTTAAAACTTCCAGCATTATATTCAATAGTATCTTTTTTAATAACAATAGGGCTTTGTGTTACCACTACTTCATCTAAAGTTTTTGACTTTAATTGCATGTATAATTGTCCAAAATCAATTAGATTGTTTTCTTTTAAAAGGGTAATTTTCTTTTGAATTGGTTGATATCCTTGAAATGTTATTTGTACAATAAAATTGCCAAACGAAATATTCTTTATTTCAAAAAATCCTTCTTCTTTAGATAAACCAAACACTTCTAACGTAGAGTCTTGAGCATCTAAAACAGTAATTGAAGCATCTTTTAATGATTGCTTGCCCACAGTATCAATTAATTTTCCCTTTATACTTCCTGTATTTTGTGCAAACCCAACAATAAATACAAATGAAAAAAACAAAGTACTAAATAACTTTATCATGATGTTAGTTGGTGCAGTTTAAATTAAGCAGTTAACAATAATAATGTGCATTCTGTAACTACAGAATGTGCATTTAGTTTAACAGGAGATAAAATTATTGGGTAAAAAGAGGTGATTTATTGATTAGCGGAAAAATAGAATTATACTTGGTCTGTATCTATATTAGAACTGCTATTTATTTCATTTTCTTTAACCATATCAATAATCCAATCTTTACGTTTTAATTCAAAATTGGTTCCTAAATACAATCTACGCACTTGTTCATTTTCAGCTAATTCTTCGGCAGTGCCATGTTTAAAAATCTTCCCTTCAATTAACAAATAAGCTCTATCACAAATAGAAAGCGTTTCGTTTACGTTATGATCGGTAATTAATATGCCAATATTCTTGTATTTCAATTTAGCTACAACACTTTGTATATCTTCAACAGCTATTGGGTCTACACCTGCAAAAGGTTCATCTAATAAAATGAATTTCGGATCTACAGCTAAGGCTCTTGCTATTTCTGTTCTACGCCTTTCTCCACCACTTAAGCTATCGCCATTATTTTTACGTACATGATGCAAATTAAATTCAGACAATAGTGTTTCTAATTTTTCGTGGCGTTGTTGTTTATTTAATTTGGTCATTTCTAAAACAGCCATAATATTATCTTCAACACTTAATTTTCTAAAAACACTAGCTTCCTGTGGCAAATAACCAATACCCATTTGAGCCCTTTTATACATGGGCAGTTTGGTAATATCTACTTCATTTAAAAATACTTTTCCTTCATCTGGTTTTATTAACCCTACAACCATATAAAAAGTGGTCGTTTTTCCTGCACCATTTGGCCCTAATAAACCCACAATTTCTCCTTGTTGCACTTGAATAGATACATCGTTTACAACGGTTCTGCCTTTATAGCTTTTAACAAGTTCAGTTGTTTGTATAGTAAGACTCAATTTGAAAAGTTTGGTACAAAAGTAACATATATACATAATTAGTGCCTATTCGTAACTTTTATCTTAACAATTGTTACACAAAAGCAATCGCTACAGTATATTGCAGCCCATTTAAATTGTGAAATGAAAATAACAGACCACATTGCTCAATCGTCGGAAACATTAATATCGTTTGAGGTACTTCCACCATTAAAAGGCAAAACAATTTCTTCTTTATACGATCATTTAGATCCTTTAATGGAATTTAAGCCAAGCTGGATAAACGTTACTTATCATAGAAGCGAAACTATGTTTAAGAAAAAAATAGATGGCACTTTTGAAAAAGTAGAGGTACGTAAACGTCCAGGAACAGTGGGTATTTGTGCTGCCATTATGAATCATTATCAGGTAGATGCTGTTCCACACATTATTTGTGGCGGTTTTAATAAAAGAGAAACAGAAGATGCACTAATAGATCTTGATTTTTTAGGAATTGATAATGTATTGGTATTAAGAGGAGATGCTGCTAAAAATGAAGCTAGTTTTGAACCAGAAGTGGGTGGACATAAATTGGGTATTGAATTGTTGCAGCAAGTAATTAATATGAATAACGGTATTTATATTGATGAAGACATTAAAAATGGCGGAAAAACCAAGTTTTGCACAGGCGTTGCCGGATATCCTGAAAAGCATTTTGAAGCACCAAATTTGGAAATTGATTTAAATAGATTAAAAGAAAAAGTAGATGCTGGTGCAGAATGGATTATGACACAAATGTTTTTCGACAATCAAAAATTTTTCGATTTTGTAAATAAGTGTAGAGAAATAGGTATTACCATACCCATTATTCCAGGATTAAAGCCAATTACCAACAAAAAGCAATTGAGTGTTTTACCTAGAATTTTTCATGTTGATATTCCTACAGAATTAAGTAATGCCATTTTAAAATGCAAAACCGATACTGATTGTGAACAAGTTGGAACAGAATGGCTGATTCAGCAAAGCAAAGAATTAAAACAATTTGGTGTACCCGTTTTACACTATTATACCTTGGGAAAACCCAAAGTAATTTGGAATGTAGTAAAAGAAATTAGATAACCAACTATCGTA
>JBMLQZ010000582.1:0-2708 GCA_049241285.1 Chitinophagaceae bacterium
AAGGAATTGATACGTATATAAAGTTGTTAAATCAAATAATTTAATATTTCAGGTTTCAAGTTGCCAGCTTTTTAAGAAATAGGGAATGAAAAGTTATAAAGATTTAAATATTTATAAAGAAGCTAGAGCACTTGCTATTGAAATTCATCAATTAAGTCTGCATTTACCAAAGTTTGAACTTTTCGAAGAAGGAAGTCAAATTAGAAAATCTTCTAAAGCTGTATCTTCTGCAATTGTTGAAGGATATGCAAGAAGAAGATATAAAGCAGACTTTATAAAATTTCTAGTTTATGCTCAAGCTTAATGCGATGAAACAATTGAACATCTCGATTACTTGTATCAAACAGAATCTTTTAAGGACGAAACAACATATTCAAACCTTAAAATTTCTTATGAAGCTTTAAGTAAGTAAATAAATAAATTCATAGAATGGGTACAGCATAATTGGAATAGTTTTCCTACTCCTGAAACTGGTAACCAGCAACTAGAAACCTAATATTATGAAACTTTGGCAAAAAGATATTGTATCGCTACAAGAAGTAGAAGCTTTTACCGTTGGTAAAGACCGTGAAATGGACTTGTATTTAGCTGCATTTGATGTGCAAGGATCTGTTGCTCATACAACTATGCTTGAAACAATTGGCCTACTTACAAAAGATGAACTTACATTGCTGAAATCTGCATTGTTAAAGGTTTATAGCGATATTGAGAAGGGTAATTTTGAATTACAACCACATGTTGAAGATATTCACTCTCAAATTGAATGGATGCTTACTGAATCACTAGGTGACGTAGGTAAAAAAATTCATGCAGCTCGTAGTAGAAATGATCAGGTTTTGGTAGATATTAAACTGTTTCTACGAAACGAAATTCAAGAGTTGGTGCTTGCAATTCAACCATTTTTTGCACTGTTACAACAACAAAGCGAAAAGTATAAAAACCATTTATTACCAGGATACACTCACTTGCAATTGGCTATGCCATCTTCTTTCGGATTATGGTTTGGTGCATATGCAGAGGCATTGGTTGATGATGTAATTACTTTGCAAAGTGCTTACACAGTTGTTAATAAAAATCCTTTAGGTTCTGCAGCAGGTTACGGCTCTTCTTTTCCAATAAATAGAACTTTAACAACAAAATTATTGGGTTTTGAAACATTGAATTATAACGTAGTGTATGCCCAAATGGGTAGAGGAAAAGCTGAAAGAATTACAGCTCAAGCATTAGCAAATGTTGCAGATACTTTAGCTAGATTAAGCATGGATATGTGTTTATACTTAAATCAAAATTTTGACTTTGTAAGTTTTCCTCCAGAGCTTACAACTGGCAGCAGTATTATGCCACATAAAAAAAATCCAGATGTATTTGAATTGATAAGAGGTTTCTGTAATAGAATAAAATCTTTACCTAATGAAATTTCTATGATGACTACCAACTTACCTAGTGGCTATCATAGAGATTTACAATTATTAAAAGAACATTTGTTTCCTGCTTTTAAAAACTTGAAAGATTGTATTAGTATGGCATCGTTAATGCTTAGTAATATTTCTGTAAAAGAAACTATTGTAGATGATGCTAAATATCAATACATGTTTAGTGTTGAAGAAGTGAATAAACTGGTTTTACAAGGTGTTGCATTTAGAGATGCGTATAAACAAGTAGGAAAAGATATTGAAGCTGGAAATTTTAGTTATGATACCCATTTAAATCATACACATGAAGGTTCTATTGGAAATTTATGTACCAAAGAAATAGCCGACTTAATGAAAAGCACAGTTCAATCTTTTCAATTCGAAAAAGTACAAGCAGCTATTGAAAAATTAATGCAACAAGCTATATAAGGGCAGCTAATCCCTTATATTTGAATTTCATAAAAATTATAAAGCGAATAAATATGAAGAAAGTTTTTGTAGTTGCAATAGGTGCATTTGCACTATTAAGTGTACAAGGTCAAGTAAAAAAGCCTGTTGCAAAAGTTCCTGTTAAACCAGCAACATCAAAGCCTACTGCTAAATTATTTAAAGACAATAAAGACAGTGCTAGCTATGCTTTAGGTGCAAGAATTGCTCAAAACATTAAAAATCAAGGGTTCGATGGAGTTAATTTAGCCCTATTAAATAAAGCCATGAGTGACGTTTTAACGAATAGTAAACTACAACTTGGCGATTCTGTTTTAGATATGTGTATTGGTATGTATCAACAAAAAATTCAATCTTCAAAATCTGCAGTTGCAAAAGCACAAGGCAAACAATTTTTAGAAGCTAATGCAAAACGTAAAGGTGTTGTGGTTTTACCAAATGGCTTACAATACGAAGTAATTAAAGCAGGTACAGATACTACCAAACCTAGCTTATCAGATAAAGTAAAATGTCATTATCATGGCACATTAATCAACGGAACTGTATTTGATAGTTCGGTTGAAAGAGGTGAGCCTATTAGCTTTCCTTTAAATGGTGTTATTAAAGGTTGGCAAGAAGCACTACAATTAATGACTGTTGGTAGTAAATGGAAATTGTTTATTCCATCAGAATTAGCATATGGAGATCAACAAGCTGGGCCAACTATTGCACCAGGATCTACATTGGTTTTTGAAGTAGAACTTTTAGGGTTAGAAAAATAAATCTCTATTCAATATTTTTATCTGGGGTAGCTTATTTTACTATAGGCTATCCCATTTTTTTTAAAATTATATTCTATTTGTAATAAGC
>JBMLQZ010000583.1:0-3622 GCA_049241285.1 Chitinophagaceae bacterium
TTAACCCAATCTTTCATCCATAATAACACATCGTTTAACCCATTTTCTACCAATTGTTCTCTTGCTTGTAAGCGTTTAGATTGAGCAACTTCATCAATTACTTTTTCTTTATCAACAGTTTTTTTTACTGATTGCTCATTTTTCTTTGCTAACCAATCTGTTACCCAATCTGGTTGAGTTGTTTCGGTAAAAAGTATATTGTTTTTGGCGTGTAAAAGCAGTAAACCAATACTATGTTTACAAGGAAATTTTCTACTTGGACAACTACATTTAAATGTTACCGATTCAATGTGAATTTGTGTTTGATATGGTTTGCTGCCGCTACCTAAACATTCGCCCCAAATTACTTGATTGTTACTGCCTTTGGTAACCCATTTTTGAGGAATAGACAAATCTTTACCAGCTTTTTTAGAAGCTTCATCTGGCGCTAAAACCCATATTTGTTCTTCAGAAAAATGCACAAGAATAATTTAGATTGAAAATATGTTTATTATAAAGGTTTGTATGAAGAACATATTGATACTGTATGAATATAATAACAGTAAAAAGTGAATGATTCACTTGTTTTTGTTAGAATAAATACATTTAAATTGTTTCACCAAAAGTTAATAGATTATGATCTGGGTCTAACACAGAAAATTCTTTTTGTAGCCAAGGTTTTATTTGTAAATGTCCATTTGGGTGAATACAATTTTTAGCAAGTAAAGTTTCATATAAACTATTGATATCTGTAGTTCTGATATACACTTGACCATAATTTGTATTTGGATCTAATGTTTTAAATTCAAAAAAATGAATTTGAATAGATTCTCTTTCTACAATTAAATAGCCATCATACTCTGCTGCACCAATATCTTTAAATCCCAATTGGTTTAGGTAATAATTTTTGGTTATTTCTTTGTTCCTCATAGGAAGTTTTGGGTGTATATTGGTAAGCATAAATTATTAGTTTTATTATAAATGGTGTAAATTAAAGTAGTAACAATTAAACCATAAAGCCAACCAAATCTAGCACAACAATACCCAAATTTTTATCCCCTATTATTTCAATATTTTTCATGGCTTCATCTTTTGAAATTCCTTTTGAAAATAGCTTCCAAGCAGTGTAAGGTTCAATCTTTATAGTGGCTGTTGCATCCCAATTTTCATCTTTAAACAATTCCCATCCGTTTTGCGTTTTCTTCAAATTCCAAATACCTCCAATTTCTGTTGTAATATGTACATTTATTATTGTATTAATGTTTGCTGAAACATTTCTGTAAGTATAGCTAAGTGCATACATTATTGTATCTATAAATGGATAAAATAACTCTCTAGTAAATAATGTTTGCTTATTAACTGCATCTCTAATTTGTTGTTGATGAATAAACTTCTCAGTATATTCTCTAGCTATGTGAAACCAGTTAAGCGACTCGTTCTCGCCTGCCCATGCAACTGGAAAAATAGCTTTATCAAAAGGGTTTAAGCTTTGTATGTAAGAAGTATATTCTTTACCAGTACTTTCTAACAATGAAATAAGTACTTGTGGACTTAATCTTTTTGCAGCATTAGTCCATGATTTATTTAAATCATTTAAGAATTGTACTAAATCTGTATAAGAATTTATTTGCTTATCTGGTGCAACCAAATAACTGTCTCTTCCTATAGAAATACCTCTAAGATTACCATCGAGTAAATGTGCTGCAATATCTTTTACAGTCCATAATTTGGCAATTGTTGGTTTATGCCATTCATCATTATTTAATGACAATAATAATTCAATAAGCAAATTATCTAGCTTAGAAAACAAGTGTATTGTAGGTGTTGGAATGTTATTGTTATTTGTAATTACGTTCATTATAAATTTATGTATATAGTGATTATTTAAAATGTAGTTTTTTCACAAATATTTCATGTAAAATTTGAGGATGAATATATCAAAAACTAAGCAATGGTTTTGGTTTGAAGAGAAACTAAATAAATTTAAAAAATATCCAATACATATTTGTTTAACTAATTTTTATAGCTTAATTTAGATTTTACTTTTTTAAAATATTTTCTTACCAGTCGTACTTTTTTTGTTTTAAATAAAGCGTCAGTAAGTTTAAAACAATACTTGTAACTGAGGTGGCGAAGCTGTAATAAAACGATACATGAAAAACTTACCTGTAGTGCATTTACATTGTGTTACCCACAAGAATAAAGAGTGGATTAGTATTGTGTGTGATAAATCAACAGACTTAAATCAAGTAATTAAGGTGTTACCTGGTAGGCAATTTAGTAATACGTATAAAAGCTGGTTATTACCATTAAAGAAAGACAATTACCTTTTAATACGCAAGCAGTTTTTATCTAAGGCTATTGTAAATACAACTTCTTTGAAAGAGTATCTTGTTAACAGAAATAGTCACATTAATATATCAGACCCTTATGTTCAAACTCAAAAGCCACTACAAAAACATGAATCTCTAGAAATTTCATTACAAATAGAGGCGTTTTCTTTTAGTAAAATTCATCCAATTAATAAGCATGTATTGGTAAATATGCGGAAAGAGTTGGTGTTAAAGGCATATAGTGAAAGTACCATTAGAACATATTTAGGCGAAGTATCTCTTTTCTTGCAAGTGCTAAAACAGCATCCTGCTGATGAAATGACAACCGATAGAATAAAAGAATATTTTAGGTATTGTATAGAGCGATTACATATAAGAGAAGCAACCATTCATAGCAGAATTAACGCATTGAAATTTTATTATGAACAAGTATTGAAAAGAGAAAAGTTTTTTTATGAAATTCCTCGCCCAAAAAAACATTTGCAACTTCCTAAAGTATTAAGTGAGAGAGAAATAGGAAGATTATTTAGAGCTGTAAATAATATAAAGCATAAAGCCATATTGTTTACAGCGTATAGTGCTGGACTTAGAGTAAGTGAAGTGGTAAACATAAAAATTAAAGATATTGATAGTAATAGAATGCAAATTTTTGTGGAAAAAGCAAAAGGCAAAAAAGATCGATATGTAGGGTTAGGCGTATTACTATTAGATATACTTAGAGCTTATTTGCAACAATGTTCACCAAAGCCCAAAGTATATTTATTTGAAAACCCCAATGTGCCAGGTGAAGCATACAGCGTTAGAAGTGCACAAAAGGTTTTTCAAATGTCAAAAGATCAAGCAGGTATTTTAAAGACAGTTGGAATACATAGTTTAAGACATAGTTTTGCTACACATTTATTGGAAAAAGGTATAGACATAAGATATATAAAAGATTTACTTGGACATTTTAGTATAAAAACAACAGAGAGATATTTGCATGTGAGGAAAGAGCAATTAATAACAATACCCAATCCGCTAGACGAATTATTAAAAGCTGGAGAATTAGAATGGTAAAAATAGACGCACATAACATATTTAATATACGAAATCAAATCATCTTGATTTTCAATATATTTTTTATAATTTGACGACGTACAATTACATATATATTTGAGTTGTGTGCCATTTGACAAAAACTTGTAGAACTTTGAAAAGACTGACACTAATTTTTAGTGGACTATTAACAATTGGACTTCTATTTGAGTGGTGGTTAATTTACTTCTCTGGACTTAATATTCCCAGAAAAATACCATACACAGCAATTGACT
>JBMLQZ010000584.1:0-11149 GCA_049241285.1 Chitinophagaceae bacterium
GTTGGGCATTCATAATGCCCCATTCACCTTGTTGCAAAGGGTCTAATGTTTGTAACAATGGAATAAATTTTTCTTGAAGAAAAATAACTTTATCAGCAAGCATAAACGGTAATTAAATGTGATTGAATATCATGTAATAGTAACAAAAAAGTTTAATACTTAAACAAGTTATATTTAAAATAACCGTTAGTTATGAAAGCAATACAAAAAATACAATCTTTTATAATTGCAGTTAATTTTTGTATGTTTAAATTTGAATTTCAACTTTTGCTAAAATTTTTTTATCTCTAACGATTTTGCGGTATGGAAAAATTAAAAAGATTATTCGATTGTGTAGACTATCAACTGGCCAACTTTCCTAAATCAGATATGCTTGCTGCCAAAGAAAATGGCAGTTGGAAACAATACAGTACACAGCAAGTAAATGATGTTGTAAATAAATTAAGTGCAGGATTATTACAACTTGGTGTAAGTGGTCGTGATATGACTGCTGAAGGTGCTGATAAAATTGCCATTATTAGTAATAACAGACCAGAATGGATTATTACTGATTTAGCTGTTCAACAATTGGGTGCCATTTTAGTACCTATTTATCCTACAACAAATCCTAATGAAATTGAATTTATTTTAAATGATGCTGCTGTAAAATATTTATTTGTAAGCGATGTTGAATTGCTTCAAAAAATAAAAACGATTAGTCATAATATTCCTTCCTTAAAAGATATCTATACATTTAATAAAATTGAAAATGCCAATCATTGGTCATCAATTCTATCATTAGCCAATGATACTAATATAGCAGAAATGCTAAGTATTAAGGCAGGTATTCCAACATCGCATATTGCTACAATCATTTATACATCAGGCACTACAGGTACACCAAAGGGGGTAATGCTTAGTCATAATAATATTTACACTAACGTAGTTTATAGCAAAAAAAGTTTTCCTTTCGAAGACAATCCATCAAGTAAAATTCTTAGCTTTTTACCACTGAATCATATTTTTGAAAAAATGGTTTCGTACATCTATTTGTATAGTGGCATTAGTATTTATTATGCTGAAAGCCTTGAAACCATTGGTGATAATTTAAAAGAAATTCAACCCGATGGATTTACTACCGTACCACGTTTATTAGAAAAGGTATTTGAAAAAATAATGACAAAAGGAAATGAGCTAACAGGTATTAAACGTGCATTATTCTTTTGGGCCGTTGCATTGGGTGAAAAGTACGATAACAGAGCAAATCTTGGATTTTGGTATCACTTACAATTAAAGTTAGCTAACAAACTCATCTTTAAAAAATGGCGAGAAGCATTAGGTGGAAGAGTTAGATACATTATTACAGGTGGAGCCGCTTGTCAATTAAAACTACTTAGAATATTTAATGCAGCACAAATACCTGTATATGAAGGTTACGGACCAACAGAAAATAGCCCAGTAATTTGTGTAAACAGACGATCAGAAAATGGTCAAAAATTTGGCACTGTTGGTTTTCCTATTGAAGGTATTGAAGTGAAATTAGCAGAAGATGGTGAAATTTTAGTAGCTGGAACTTGTGTGATGGAAGGTTATTATAAACGCCCAGATTTAACCAGTGAAACAGTAATGAATGGATGGTTGCATACTGGTGATATTGGAAGTTTTGATGAAGAAGGTTTTTTAAGAATTACTGATAGAAAAAAAGAAATGTTTAAAACAAGTGGTGGCAAATATGTGGCACCATTGGCTTTAGAAAATAAGTTTAAAGAGAGTCCATTTATTGAACAAATGATGGTAGTAGGTGCAGAAAGAAAATATGTGGGAGCCCTCATTATACCATCAAGCAGTAATTTAAAAACATGGATGAAAGAGCAACACTTAAATTTTACAACCATGGAAGCTGCTATTAAAGAGCCAAAAGTAATTGCACATTTTAATAGCATTGTAGAACAATACAATTGCCTATTTAACCAAGTTGAGCAAATTAAGAAGTTTGTATTATTACCGAAAGAATGGAGTGTTGAAACAGGTGAAATGACCCCTAAATTAAGTTTGAAAAGAAAAGTAGTAATGGAAAAATTTAAAGATGCAGTAGAAGAAATATATTCCTAAATACTTGAAATAATTTTTAAGAAGCATTATGGTAATTAAGATAGAAATGAAGTGCCAATGAATTGAAAATTTTCAACTTCAATACTTACTTTTTATATTTTTTTTCTATCTATATAGGCACTTAAATTAACCCAATATTGTTTTCAAAAAACAGGTTTGAATTGCTGAATAAATAGGCTGTAATTGCTGCAATTATAATCGTAGTCCTAAACTAAATGTAGCATAAAACATATTACTTCCTCTTTCAGATAAACTAGCATTATTTTTTACAGTAATTAAGTTTTGTGGCATTACATACGATGGTGAAATTGAAGCATTAAATTTACCAGCAACAAATACTATAGGCATAGAAACTTCGTAAGCCAAAATATTAAATCTGGTTGATTGCTTTGTTTTTTCTTCAGTAATTGGCACACCTACTATATTTCTATTCTTACCAATTACATCACTAAAGTTTTGTGTACCAGCATATATATAAAAAGAGGGATTAATAGCAATTGCCATATTATTCATTCCCTTATTGTAAATAAATAAGTGGTCGAATCCACCAGTAGCACCAACATCGGTTTTATTACTAAATTTCAAGTCAGCTCCTACGTTGATGTTAACGAATGAATTGGTATAAGCTACATTAATACCAGTTTGAGACTTTAATGCAGATTGTACCAAAACACTTTGATCTTTATATAAAATTTGAGAATAAAAAACATTTCCATTAAAATGTTTTGTTTCTTTAAAACGGTAACCAGCTTCAATGGTAGTACCAGTATAGGTTAAAGGAGTAATAGCATTTCTAAAAAAAATGAAGTTGCCATTTGCATAAAATCCATTTTTTAATTCAAAGCCAATGGATGGAAACATGCCACTACTTTGTAAGCTATCTGTTCTTCCAAAGAAATGTAAATTAGTTTGGTAACTAACTGATGCAATTAGTTTATTAGTAGTAGTTGAGCTATCAGTTTGAGCTTTTGTGATATTTGGCAAAAAAACAATCACAGATAACAAAGCAATTTGCCATTGAATTATATGCTTCATAACAATTAAATTTTGGGTAAACGTTATGGGTTGGCTTCATTAGAATTTGTAAGAATTCTTTGGGGAAAATTTATTCTCCCCAAAGAATTAATGATAGATTAAGATCTAGATGCTGCTACGTTTGATTGAGTAGTAACAGTAGTATTAGCTTTAACTTTAGTTTTTGATTTTTCCATTTTTTCTTTTACTTCATCTGCCTTTGCTTTTGTTTCTGCTTCCTTTTCTTGCATGGCTTTTTGTTCGTTAGAAACCTTCGTTTTTACTGCATCTTTAGCTCCTTTTGTATTTGCAGAACCTTTTACATTAGTACTCAATTCAGCATTGTTACTAAGTAATATTTCACCTCTTTGAACAGCAGAGTTACTATTTACATTTGCTTCAGCTTGTGCACTTGCGTTAGTTGCAGCCTGAATCATTCCATTGGTATTTTTTACTTTTTCAGAAGACTTTTCTTTTGCTTCAGAAGATTCAGACTTCATGTTATCTGTAGCTTTATTTGCTCCATTTTCAGCAGATTTTGCAGCCGATTTTCCTTCTTCTTTAATAGCTTTAGTTGGTAGGTTTGCTTCTATTTCTGTAGTAGAACTAACATTTGTACTGTTACTTCCTTCTATGCTATTTTTATTGGCATTCATAGCCGCATTACCATTAACTTTTGTAACAGTGTTTGCCGATATATTTGTATTAGATACAATGTTTTTTGTTGACTTTAGTGTTGCAATTGTAGCGTGTCTGGTAGCTGCTGTTGTAGCTTTTACAGCTGCACTTGTAGCATTAGTAGTTCGGTTTACCGTATTACCTACTTTGCTTGCATTTACTGTTGCTCTAGATGCTGCACTTGCAGTGCCGCTTAAATTAACACCAAGTTGAGCAAATGAATAATTTGATGTGAAAGCAATTACAGTTGCAATAACTGAAGCTTTGCTGATGAAAGTTTTCATAATGTTTAAATTTTGATTTTTAGCAATTGATTTACGATTACTCATTTTTCAAGTACTGTGCCAAAATTTAAACTATAGAGAAGTAAATATTTTGAAACTCAATGCCAGCAAGGGTTTCAAGAAATAGAAAACCAGTAGTTACGAAAATATCTAACCGTTGGATTTAGAAATTGATATTAAATTTTAGTTCGTTATTATTTCTTTGAATAATTAAAGTTGTAGTATCACCTTTTTTAAAAGCAGCTAATGCTTGCATATAAGACATTACATCTGCAAACTTATAATCACCTAATTGCAATAAAATATCACCAGCTTGTAAACCAATTTTTTCTGCAAGTTTTCCTGCACTTACTCCTTCAATTCTCACACCTTTGCCAGTGTAACCATAATCTGGTATTACGCCTAAACTTACAGTAAAACGTGTGCTTTTACCCATAACAGGTTCAGCAGTTTTTGTAAACGAAAATTTACCTTTTGAATTTGCCGTTTCAATAAGTTTCATTATATACTGCACAATTTCTCTTTGCCCTTCATAGTTAATTTTATCCCAATCATCTGTGGCTTTATGATAGTCAGAATGGCTGCCTGTAAAAAAGAATAACACAGGTATATTGGCCCTGTAAAAACTTGCATGATCACTTGGTCCACTACCAGAACTATCTAACTTATAAACAAGGTTTTTATTGATTGTATTTTCAAAAACAGTTTGCCATACAGGCGATGTTCCATAACCACCTATTGTTAATTTTCTTGCACTATCATATCTACCAACCATATCAAGATTAATCATATAATTTGGCGATATCTTTATGGTAGGATTTTGCAACCAATATTTACTACCTAGTAGCCCTAATTCTTCTCCACTAAAATGAATAATTAAATAATTATTGTTTGCATTTGTGTTTTGCTTTAGCATTTTAGCCAATTCAATCAAAGCTGCTGTACCACTTGCATTATCATCTGCTCCGTTATGAATAGCATTACCAGCATCTAATGCATTTTTATCTTCTCCATATCCTAAATGATCTAAATGAGCACCAAGTATTACAGTATGTGTAGCATTATTATTGATAAATGCAACTACATTATGACCCTTTCTAGTACGTGCTTTAATATCTACACTTAATTGAATTTTTTGTGTAGCTGCTATATCTTTAAAATATTGTTGTATTCCTACTTTAGTAAGATAAATAATGGGAATATTTACTTGTGCTGTAGTATCGTTTTTATTGAATTGAATGTTATCTACACCGTTCGAAGAATTATATAAGAAAAGAGCTGTAGCACCTTTTTGAATAATTTTAGCAACATATTTTTTTATATCATTTTCAATATCATAATGAGGATTGTTTTGGTTTTCATCCATCCAATCTTTTACATCTTTAAACCATGGTTTGTTGGGTTCATTCAATGCCATAGCAACATCTGTATTCACAAGAGTTGATGCACTATATACTAAAGGAAAATAATGTTGTTGTACAACTAATAACTGGTCGTTTACTTTTAAATGAGTAGCACTGTCAATTAACTTTCCCTCATTTATAGGAAATGGTTGAACATAGCCATCGGTACCTTTAGGCAATAACCCAGCCTGCTCATATTCTTTTACAATGTATTCAACAGCCAACATTTCTCCTTTAGTACCTGTTCTTCTTCCTTCTAAAACATCATCTGATAAATATTGTACGTGTTTTTGAAGTTGAGTTGTAAGCTGTGCATTTATTTTCTGTTGTACAGCTAATAGCCTTTTCTGCTCTTTTTTACTTTGTGCTGTTAATAAAAAAGGAACAAAAATCAATAACAACCCAATTTTTTTCATACAGTTAAATTTTGCGATTGCAAAAATAGTTGCGATTTGGTATACTTTAAGCAGTAAAACAAAATTCTGTTCCTAATCTCGTAACCATATACTAAATAGACACTTATATTGAAAACAACAGACATACATAGTGCATTAGTGGGTAATCCGAACAGCGGCAAAAGTTCGTTGTTTAATGCATTGACTGGCTTAAACCAAAAAGTTGGCAATTTTCCTGGAGTAACGGTTGATAAAAAAACTGCTTCTATTGTTCTTGAAGATGAATTAAAGGCAGAACTCATTGATTTACCTGGAACTTATAGTTTGTATCCAAGAAGAGCCGATGAATGGGTTTCGTACAAAGTATTAATGAATGCTGACGAAGATGTAAAAGCGAATGTGGTTTTATTAGTTGCAGATGCTAGTAACTTAAAACGCAATTTGTTGTTTTGTAGCCAAATTATAGATTTAAAATTACCAGTAGTAGTAGCACTTACTATGAATGATTTGGCCGAGAAAAAAGGAATTCAAATTGATGTTAGTGGGTTAGAAAGAGATTTAGGTGTGCCAGTAGTTTTGGTGAATCCTAGAAAAAACAAAGGATTAACCCACTTAAAAAAAGTGCTGTATCAAGTAAGTAAATCTTTGCATAAAATAGCTGCAAGAGATTTTATTGACAATAAAAATCTTGCTTCAGATGCTATTACAGCTTTGCAACAAGTTCAACCAGATTTAAGTGATTATGCAGCTGTTCACTATTTAATTAATCATGAAAACTTTCCACTAGAAACATCTGTTCAAAAAAGCATTGAATCAATAGAGGTTACCCATAAATTCAACCCTACTAAAACACAGGCTGAAGAAATTATGTTGCGTTATCAACGCATTAAAACAATTATGCAGCAAAATGTAATTGAGCCTGATCCTTTAGAAAAAAAATTATTTACCGATAAGTTAGATGGCATTTTACTGCATAAAACTTGGGGGTATTTAATATTACTAGCTGTACTGTTTTTGCTTTTTCAAAGTGTGTTTTGGTTAGCACAATATCCAATGGATGCTATTGATGGCATGTTTGTTCAATTAAGTACATGGTTAAACAATCATTTGCCAACTGTTTGGTGGTCTGATTTATTGGTGAATGGAATTGTTGCAGGTTTGGGTGGAATTGTAATTTTCATTCCTCAAATAATGATATTATTTGGCATAATAACCATTTTAGAAGATACTGGTTATATGGCTAGAATTAGTTTTTTGAGTGATAAGTTAATGCGTAAAGCTGGTTTAAATGGAAAAAGTGTAATGCCCATGATTAGTGGGTTTGCTTGTGCTGTACCAGCTATTATGAGTGCAAGAAATATTGAAAATAAAAAAGAACGTTTACTAACCATATTGGTTACTCCTTTAATGAGCTGTAGTGCTAGACTGCCTGTTTATACCATTTTAATTTCATTAGTAATAGATGATACTTACTACTTTGGTTTTTTAAGTCTTCAAGGTTTAGTGATGATGGGCTTATACTTTTTAGGAACCTTTATGGCATTGGTAG
The DNA here is from genome assembly GCA_049241285.1 of Chitinophagaceae bacterium. Lineage (GTDB taxonomy): Bacteria > Bacteroidota > Bacteroidia > Chitinophagales > Chitinophagaceae > Parasediminibacterium. The sequence goes on from JBMLQZ010000584.1 coordinate 7,415, forward strand.
TTAGTTACATAGCCAAGTTTTTTATTGAGAGTAAAGAGAAAAGTTTCTTCATATTAGAATTACCAGTTTACAGAGCCCCTCGTTGGAAAAATGCAGGTGTTACTATGGTTGAAAAAGCTAAGATTTTTGTTACAGATGCTGGTAAAGTAATTATGATAATTAGTTTGCTATTATGGTTTTTAAGCTCTTTTGGACCAGGTAATAGCATGCAAAAAATTGAAGAAAAGTATGCTCTTCAAAAACAACAACATCCTGAATTAAGTGCAAGTTTAGATAAGCAACTTTCTACCGAAAAACTACAATATTCTTATGCAGGAATTCTAGGAAGAACAATTGAGCCAGCCATAAAGCCCTTAGGTTATGATTGGAAAATTGGCATTGCTCTTATTACATCTTTTGCTGCAAGAGAAGTTTTTGTTGGCACCATGGCTACTTTGTATAGTGTAGAGGAAGATGATGAATCATCATTAAAAAATAAACTACAAACAGCTACTCATGCTGATGGAAGCAAGGTATATACGCTAGCGGCAGCATTATCTTTAATGGTATTTTATGTATTAGCTATGCAATGTATGAGTACTCTAGCAATTGTAAAAAGAGAAACAAAAAGTTGGAAATGGCCAACAATTCAGTTTGTATATATGACAGCATTAGCTTATGGTATGAGCTGGCTTACCTATATAGCATTCTCTTGATTCTGTAAAGTACAATCAGCTACCATTTCTATTTTTACAGTTATATAATCAGCTAAATACTTGGCTTTATCAAAACTGATATAAGGCAACTTAACCGTACCAGATGCAGTATGCATTTCTAATGTTGCTAATTGTTTTCTCTTTTGATATAATGATTGGGTTACGGTAACAACTTGCACCTTCTTCCAATTCAACAAAGTATAATTTCTTCCCCAAAATCCCGATACAATTTCAACAGCCGACTCTGTAATCCAATATTGAAAGTTTTTTATTTGCTGTAATCCAGCAATTAGCCAATAGAATAGCAAAATAAATAACAATAGTGAGTACCAATGTATCCAAATAAAAAGAAATGGCATTGCAATTAAAATAAGTGGAATTTGTACTAAGTAGAAAAACCTCCAGAAATATGCTTTATGTACTGTATTAATTTCGTTTACAATTTCAGAAGGCCTATTGGGTTGGTAATAAGATAATATGGTTTGAATTTGTGAAAGTTGTGTGATAGGAATTTGAATTTTTTGATGTTTTTTTAATTCATCTTCACCTACAGCTTTTAACTGTAATAGGTATAAACCAATTTTTCTTCTTATCCAGTTAGAACGCCAATGAATGTATTGAATTTTATGTAGAGGAATAATTTCTTGCTTATGCTGTATTAAACCCCAACTAGCCTCAAACCCTTTATTAGTAATTATTACAAGAAATTGAAAATACCGAATAAACATTCTAACAACAGATGCAGCTACAGAAAAAATTAACACGATAGTAATACCTATACAAAATAGCTTCCATGAAAAAACATCGCTTTGTTGTTCCATGGTTTTCTCAATTAACCAATCGGTTGATGAGAAATCAAAAATTTTACCTACTTCATCTAATTTACCCAAAGCAAAGAAGAAAATAATAAAAAATGTTTCCAAGTGATTGGCACTAAAACTTAATTTAAGTAGGTCTGTAAACTGTAATGAAAGAAGTGTTTGATGATTGGGATGTGAATTATTATTTTCTGTAGAAATCTTTTGAAGCAATAAAGCTTTAAAATTCGTTGCAGCTTGTATAGAAAGTGCATGAATAGTTAACTCTGCCTTATTTGTTCCTGCTGTATCAATAATTATTTTACACGTTGCTGTTAGCTTGTGCCAAATATGTTGTTCAATATGAACTGTTTGAATTTTTTCTAAAGGAATAATCAATTGATTTTTAGTGATGATTCCTTTATTAATAATAAACTGTTGTTGGTGAACATGAAACGTAAAACGCATCCATTCTATAATACTTCGAATGATAATAAATAAAAGTATAGCTATAGTAATGATGATTATATAAAAAGAAGATTCCTTTTTTGCTCCATCGTTTTGCTTAAACAAAATACTTACATAAATAAACCATGCCCATCCTAGTGTAGTTTTTGTTGTTTGCACAACAATGTTTAGCAAAGCAGCAATCGATTGTCTTTGAGGTAAACTAAAGTCCATCATCTTGGCTAATGCTAAATTGTTTTTGTTGTAATATCCATTCTCGTAATTGTTCTGCTTCAGTTTGTAATAAACCATGAATGGTAATATCATTAATACCAACAGCAGCTGTATATAAACTTAATGATGCTAGCTTGTAGCGTCTTTCAATGGGACCGCTTTCAACTACACAATGTTGTATTCTATTTAATGGAATAATATGAAAATCTTGAAAAATATACCCTGTTCTATACACAATATCTTTCTCTCTTATAGCATAAGCTTTAGTATTAAATGATATTGTAACAATGGTGAATGTAGCTACTAATACAAGTATATAAGAAGTCACAGCAATTACAATCCATAGCATACTCTGCATTTCTTTAATGAATAAAAAACAAGTAGTAATAATAATGGCAAAAATTGCAAACACAATGCTCCAAGAAATTCTTAATACTTTCAAGTAAGCTGGCTGAATTTTTTGCAGTTGAAGTGTTTGTATTTGAGGAATAGAATCCCAACTAACTTGTATATTTTGAAATAGCATTTTTTAAAATTATGAAAAATGTATCTATGAATAATAGTTGTACTAAAGTATGTAATGTACATTGCAAACTCAAATAATTGAATTATGAAAAGCATTTACTTCTTAATAGCCATTTTTTGTATTAAAACAGTAGCTGCACAAGATAACTTCAGCATTAAAGAAAAGCAAACAGATGTTGTAGCAAAACAATTAATAAACTATTTAAATAAAAAGCAAACAGATAGTGCATATTTATTAGCTTCTTCTAACTTTAAACAAAGGGTAAATACAAGTACTTGGAAGAATATTTGCGAAAAGCAATTATATGGTTTATTACCATTTACCAACTTAGAATATAAGGTTACAAAAGCTGGTATTATGAAATATAAAATGATAGGTGTTGTTCCATTTCAGTTATTAATTAACACCGATTCTACAGATAAGTTTGTGGTGTTTGCAATACAACCCTATCAAGAAGAAGCAAAGAAAAAAATAGCAGCAAAAACCGATAATAGTAAGGCTAATAGAATAGATATAATCGTTGATTCTTTAACAAGCGATTATATTAATACAGAAGGTAACGTAGGTGTAAGTGTTGCTGTTTATATTAATAATAAAGAGTACTATTATAATTATGGTGAAACAAAAATGAATAACCAACAACTACCTACTAATAGAAGTTTGTATGAAATTGGATCTATTACAAAAACGTTTACAGGTATACTTTTAGCACAAGCAGTTATTGAAAAAAAATTACAACTTGCAGATGGTATTCTTAAATTTCTTCCAGATTCATTGTCAAAAAATGCTTACTTAAAAGGTATCACGTTAGCTCATTTATCAAACCATTCATCTGGTTTACCAAGACTTCCTAAAAACATGGAATTCACAGTTTCTAATTATTTACAGCCTTATGAAAACTATGATGAAAAAGCTTTATTTACATTTTTAAAAAATTACTCCGATACCACAAAACCAGGTGCAAATTATGCCTATAGTAATTTAGGTGTAGGCTTATTAGGAACAATTTTAGAACGTGTATATAAGAAGCCTTTCG
>JBMLQZ010000585.1:0-1950 GCA_049241285.1 Chitinophagaceae bacterium
TTTCTAATAAACGGCTATGTAAATAGAATACGTCACCAGGATAAGCTTCACGTCCTGGAGGTCTTCTTAATAACAAAGAAACCTCACGGTAAGCTACTGCTTGCTTAGATAAATCATCATAAATAATTAATGCTGGACGACCGGTATCTCTAAAAAATTCTCCAATTGCTGCTCCAGCAAATGGTGCATAGAATTGTAAAGGAGCAGGATCACTAGCACTTGCAGCAACAATTGTAGTGTAAGCCATTGCACCATTGTCACTTAAAGTTTTCATAACACCAGCAACAGTAGATGCTTTTTGACCAACAGCCACATAAATACAATAAACAGGTTTACCAGCCTCATAAAACTCTTTTTGATTGATAATAGTATCAATACAAATGGCAGTTTTACCAGTTTGACGGTCACCAATTACCAATTCACGTTGACCACGACCAACAGGAATCATTGCATCAATTGCTTTAATACCAGTTTGTAATGGTTCTTTAACTGGCTCTCTATAAATTACACCAGGAGCTTTACGCTCTAATGGCATTTCATATAAATCACCAGAAATAGGACCTTTACCATCTATAGGCTCACCTAAAGTATTAATTACACGTCCTACAACACCATCACCAACTTTAATAGAGGCAATGTTACCAGTACGTCTCACTTTTGCACCTTCTTTAATATTACCGCTTTCACCCATTAATACCACACCCACATTGTCTTCTTCAAGGTTCAAAGCAATAGCTTTAACGCCACTTTCAAACTCAACTAACTCACCACTACGTACTCCATTTAAACCATATACACGAGCAATACCATCACCTACTTGTAATACGGTTCCTACTTCTTCCAAATCGGCAGAAGCATTAAAGTTGCTTAATTGTTGCCTTAAAATTGCTGAAATTTCATCCGGCTTTATTTCTACCATATATAACTGAATTATAAGTTATGAAAAATGATTTGTACTATTTTCAGAATTTAATTATCTGATATTGTGTATATAATAATTTTTAAGAAATTGCTTTTTAACATCGTTCAAATCTCTCAAAATACTCGCATCAACTAATTTATTGCCGACTTCTAATACAAAGCCACCAATTAATTGCTCATTTACTTTAGTTTCTAATTGAACTGTACCCGTTACTGTACTGTTTACTTTAGCTTCTAAAGATTGTTTTAAAGAATCAGAAATTGGTATTGCAGTTGTTAGTTTAACTGTATGAATATTTTTGATATTGTTGTACTGAGTAATAAATGAATGAGCAATTTCTTGTAAATCAGCTTCTCTTCCTTTACTTACCAATAGTTTAATAAAAGCATTTGACAAATCACTAATATTGGTTTTGGTAACTGCATTAATAATAGCCTCTTTTTTATCTGCATGAATAATGGGGCTAATTAAAACATTTACAAAATCTTTACTTGCTTTACAAACAGCTTGTAAATATTGCATATCTGCATATACCACTTCTAGTTGATTTCTTTCAACAGAAAGATCAACTAAACTTTTGGCATAACGATGGGCTAAACGTGGATTAGTCATAAATACTCACACTAAATTTAATATTACTAGCTCTGAATTAATCACTACTAGTAAAGTAGATACTAATTAAGTTTTACTGAATCGGCTAATTGTTTAATATAAGCTTCTTGTTCAGTTTTATTTGCTAATTCTCTACGCAATATTTTTTCACTTACTTCAACTACTAAAGCACCAACTTGATTTTTAACATCGGTTAATGCTGCATTTTTTTGCTGTTGAATAGCAAATTGTGCGTCTGCAATTATGCTATCGTACGTTGCTTTTGCTTTTTCTTTTGCATCAGCAATCATTTTATCGCTAGTAACTTTTGCTTCTTTAATCATTGCAGCTCTTTCTTCACGAGCTTTTTGTAATAAAGCTTCGTTTTCATTTTTTAAAGCAGCCATTTCTGCTTTTGCATTTTCAGCAGAAGCAAT
>JBMLQZ010000585.1:1960-8017 GCA_049241285.1 Chitinophagaceae bacterium
TATAATGAGTTCAATTTTTACTACAAACGTTGAATGTGAAGTTACTCCTCTTCTCTTTCTTTAAGAGTAGAAAGAATTGGCCCCCAAGCAAACTTTTTAAGAATAAGGAAAACAATTACAAAGGCTAAAAATGTCCAAAAAATTAAACCTAAACCGGGTGTTAATAATTGCATATAACAATTTTGACTTGGTAAAAAATCTAGATAAGATAGTTATTAAATTATCTTATCTATTTATAAACATCAAAACCAATTATTTCGATTTTGAAAATTGACTTTTAAAAACTGCATCTATTGCCCTTTGCTTTAGATGCAGTTGTAAGGTAATTTACACCAAATGGCGAAAAAATTACTTGATGAAAATAGCTAATACCGCTGCAATTACAGCGAAAAGAGCAACACCTTCAACGAAAGCTGCAGTTAAGATCATACCGCTACGAATATCGTTAGCAGCTTCTGGCTGACGAGCAATTGATTCAACTGCACCTTTACCAATTTGACCAATACCGATACCAGCACCAATAGTTGCTAATCCGGCACCAATTGCAGCACCTGCATTAGAGATGCTTCCATCTAACAAAATGTTCAATAAAGACATTGTATGTGGTTTTTATGATGAAAAAAAAGTTGATTAATGATGATGTGCTTCTGCGTGTTCATGTTCACCTTCAAAAGCTTGAGCAATAAATACAGCAGTTAAATTAGTGAAAATAAATGCTTGAATAAATGCTACTAAAACTTCGATGATATATATGAAAACGGTGAAAGCCATTGAAACCGGAGCAAATCCAATTCCTGCACCAATACTTAACTTAGAAAAAATAAAAATCATCATCACTAAACAAGTGATAATCATGTGACCAGCCACCATGTTTGCAAACAAACGAATGATTAAGGCAAAAGGCTTCGTAAAAATTCCTAGTAACTCTACAAATAATAAAATGATTTTTACTGGAACAGGAACACCTGGAAAATTAAAAACGTGAGCCCAGAAATGCTTATTAGTGCTAATTAAAATTGCCACAAAACTAATGGATCCTAAAACTGCTGTAAAAGCAATATTACCAGTAACATTTGCAGAACCTGGAATTAAACCAAAAATATTTCCAATTAAAATAAAGAAAAATACCGTTAACAAATAAGGCATGTATTTCTCGTATTTATGACCAAGATTACTTTTACCTACTTCATCTCTAATAAATACAATTACAGGCTCTACGGCATTTTGAAAACCAGATGGAGCTTTTTTAGCACCTTGTTGTTTGTATTTTTTAGCAACACCTAATAATAGCACCACCAATACAATTAGTGATAAAATCATTTGGGTAACATTTCTTGTAATAGAAAAATCGTACACTTTAACAGTTTCATCAATAGTACCGTCTTCTTTTACTGCATGAATTACTCCATGTTCTAATTTATAACCTTGATAAGCTGCATGACCATGTTCGAATTTTGAAGACATGAAAACTGAAAATCCTTTTTGAGGAGAATACAGAATTACTGGTAAAGGAAGAGAAATTGGATGACCATTTACATCGGCAAAATGAAAATCATGGTTATCCATGATATGCTCCATAATTACATCGCCTGGATTAAAATCTGCTTCTTTTGTTTCTTCATGTGCTGGCTGATGGTGAACATCAGTTGTACCGTTTTCTGGTGTATGTTGACCGTTTACAGGATTGGATAAAAACAGAACAATTAGGCTGCAAGCCGCTACCAGTAAAGATTTCAAGTTTCTCAAAGCCATATCCTTTCTCAAATTTGCGGCGAAGATAAGGAGATAGTACTGATATTTGGTAAAATAGCGTTAAGAATTTATTGGTTTAAACAGTAGCGTAATATCAGAATAGAAACTAATTAACGCACCAAAAAGAGGATTTTATAAAAAATCAACTGTATTAAAATATTTTTCATAAATAATATTACTTATGTTTTGAATTTTGGTACTACAAAACAGCTTGTAATTGTTTGTGTTGACTCATTTCGTGAAGTTTGGCATAATATCCACCTAATTGTAACAATTCAGAATGGTTGCCCATTTCTTTTATTACACCTTTATCTAATACAATAATTTTATCAGCTTTTCTGATGGTCGATAATCTATGTGCAATTACAATTGAAGTTCTTCCTTTAATTAAAGTATCTATGGCTTTTTGTATTAACATTTCACTTTCTGTGTCAATAGAAGAAGTTGCTTCGTCTAAAATTAGTATAGAAGGATTGTATAACAATGCTCTTATAAAAGATATTAATTGACGTTGCCCCAAACTCAATGTTCCACCTCGTTCCATCACATTATAATCATATCCATTGGGCAATTGCATAATAAAATCATGCACATCAATCATTTTTGCTGCTGCATAAACTTGTTCTTTGGTAATTAAGGGATTTCTTAAAGTAATATTATCCATTACTGATCCAGAAAATAAAAACACGTCTTGCAAAACAATGCCGATACTATTTCTTAAATGCTCAATTGGATAATTTTCAATTGAAGCATCATCTATACGTATTGTTCCTTTTTGTATATGATATAACCTATTTAATAAGCTAATTATAGAAGTTTTTCCACTACCAGTTTGACCAACTAAGGCTATAGTTTCACCTTCCTTTACTTGAAAAGAAATATCTTTTAATACAAACTGATTGTCATTATAAGCAAACCAAACATTTTCAAATGCAATTTTTCCTTTTATTGGCGAAGATTTATTTAGCTTCCCTTCATCAGGCGTTACATCTTCATTATCCAAAACTTTAAACACCCTTTCTGCCGCAATCATTCCCATTTGTAACACATTAAATTTATCTGCAATTACACGTAATGGTCTAAAAATTTGGTTAAGATATAGTATAAATGCCACCAATAACCCTGCATCTAACTGCTTGTTGGCAACCCACCATACCAATAAACCAGTACTAATTGCCAATACCAATTCAACAACTGGAAAAAAAACACTGTACGCAAAAATGGCATGGATATTTGCATTTCTATGTTCTTTATTAATTGTTGTAAACTTTTGCATTTCTCTATCTTCAGCAGCAAATGCTTGTACAATATGCATTCCGGTGATATGCTCTTGAACAAAAGCATTTAATGCCGCAACAGCATTTCTAACTTTTATAAAGCTTTTATTAACGCTTTCTTTAAAATAAATAGTTGCTACAATTAAAAAAGGAAAGGTGGCTAAACTTACCAATGTAAGTTGCCAATCCATCCAAAACATAGTAACTAGTGTTATGATAATAATTAATAAATCAGAGATAATAGGAATTAAGCCATCACTAAAAATATCATTAATACTTTCAATATCATTTATAGTTCTTGTAGTAAGTGTACCAATAGGTGTTTTATCGAATTGAGATAAGTTTAAACTCATTACTTTTTTATACACCGTAACACGTAAATCTTTTACAACATGTTGCCCTAACCATGAAGTAATGAATGAAAATGTAAAGCGTATAATTGATTCAATAACCAGAAAAAAAATCTGAAAAATGGTTACTCTAATAATAAAAGCAAGTACATCGTTTGTATTGTTTAGAAAAAGGATTTTTTGAATCCATTCAGGAATAATAATGTTTGGATGTATGGATTTATTAACGGTTAATTGAATTAAATATGGCCTAAGTGGAGCCATAAATGCCATTAAAATGGATAATATAAAACTAAAAATGAATACCCTTTTATAAGGTGCAACAAATTTAAATACCCTTTTTAGTAATGAAATATCTACCGCCTTTGCTTTTGTAGTGGACTGCATAATTGTGGGCAAATGTAGTGAGAAAGCTTACGCAAATACTAGTAACCATTGCTCTTGGATGTTAATGAGAACGCAAAATTTGTTTTCATTTTTCGAAATACATTTAACAAACAAACCAATAATGCCAAAAAACAGAAAAGAGTGCAAATTGTTTTTGCCCGAAATAGAAATGGAAAATCCATCATCCATAATCTATGTTTTACTATTTATATAAAAACAACGAATTACATCTAATTTCCATAAAAATCATAATTCCTAATTTCTTATTTTCGTTACCCTATGCTTCAAGAACAAACGATACAAGAAACTATTCCTCAGCCAAAATATACGCTTACGCCAGAACAGGAAAAGAAAGAAATTTTACGTCATTACAGAGCCTTGTTAAGAAGTTTAAGACCCAAATTAAAACGAGGTGATAGAGAGTTGGTACGAACTGCTTTTGAAATGTCTGTAGAAGCTCATAAAACTATGCGTAGAAAAAGTGGCGAGCCTTACATTTTGCATCCATTAGCAGTGGCTACTATTTGTGTTGAAGAAATTGGCTTAGGGGTAAGAAGCACTATCTGTGCTTTATTACACGATACGGTAGAAGATACAGATATTACATTAGAAGATATTCAATTAGAATTTGGGGGAGAAATTGCAAAAATTGTAGATGGACTTACCAAAATCTCTAACATAGTAGATACCAATACCAGTCAACAAGCAGAGAATTTTAAAAAAATATTACTCACACTAACCGATGATCCAAGAGTTATACTCATAAAGTTAGCAGATCGCTTGCACAACATGCGAACATTAGACAGTATGAAGAAAGAAAAACAATTAAAAATTTCTTCAGAAACAGTTTGGGTATATGCACCATTAGCTCATAGAATGGGGCTTTATAGTATAAAAACAGAATTGGAAGATTTGTCTATGAAGTATCTTGAAACAGATGCTTACAGAGAAATTGCAAAAAAATTATCTGATACAAAAAGAGAAAGAACAAGATATATCAACGAATTTATTCGTCCATTAAAAGAAAAACTTACAGCAACAGGTTTTAAGTTTGAGATATATGGAAGACCAAAAAGCATTCATTCAATTTGGAATAAAATAAAAAAGAAAGGAGTAGCTTTTGAAGAAGTGTATGACTTATTTGCTATTAGAGTAATATTAGATGCTCCTCAAGAACAAGAAAAAGAACAATGTTGGAAAGTATATTCAATGATAACTGATGAATATACACCAAGTCCTGAACGATTAAGAGATTGGTTGAGTAATCCAAAAAATAATGGATATGAAGCATTGCATACAACTGTAATGGGGCCACAAGGTAAATGGGTTGAAGTACAAGTACGTACCAAACGCATGGATGAAATTGCCGAGAAAGGATTAGCAGCACACTATAAATACAAAGAAGGTGGTGGCGATGAAGATAGATTTGACAAATGGTTCGGACAAATTAGAGAAGTATTATCACAAGATGATACTGATAGCATTAACTTTTTACAAGATTTTAAAACCTCATTTTTAGCAGAAGAAATTTATGTATACACACCAAAAGGCGATGTAAAAATGTTGCCAAAAGGCAGTACTGCATTAGATTTTGCATTTGCCGTCCACTCAGAAGTAGGCAGCAAATGTATTGGTGCAAAAGTGCATCATAAATTGGTGCCTATTGGTCATAAATTACGTAGTGGAGATCAAATTGAAATTATTACCAGTAACAAGCAAAAACCTACTGAAGATTGGCTGAATTTAGTAGTAACTGCTAAGGCAAAAAATAAAATAAAAGATTCTCTAAGAGAAGATAAACGTAAGATAGCCGAAGATGGAAAATATATTTTACAACGTAAGTTAGAAGGTATGGGTGCAAGCTACAGCACCAGCAATATTGAAGAATTAATGAGCTTTTATAAGCTTTCATCGCAATTAGATTTATTTTATTTAATAGCTACAAAAACCATTGATCTAAAAGAACTAAAAGAGTTTCAAGTATTAGGTGATAAAATTGAATTACCGAAGCCAAAAACAATTACAACCGAATTTGTTACAGAACCACAGAAACAGTTTACCAAAAAAGAAAGTGAACTAATCATTTTTGGAGAAAGCAGCGACAAAATCATGTATAACTTGGCTAAATGTTGCAATCCAATTCCAGGCGATGCCGTATTTGGCTTTGTAAGCACCGGTAAAGGATTAATTATACATAGAACAAACTGCCCAAATGCTACTCAATTAATGGCTAACTATGGGCATAGAGTTGTAAAAACCAAATGGGCAAAAAACAAAGAAATTTCTTTCTT
>JBMLQZ010000586.1:0-5544 GCA_049241285.1 Chitinophagaceae bacterium
AAATAATAACCAAGCAAATGATTCTTTAACAGTTAGTAGAATAATGACACGCTTTAAAGCATATATTCAAAGTATTCGTAACAACTATCCTAATTTACCAATTTGGGTTACTGAGTACAATGCCAATAGAAATCGTTTATCTGCTTCACTTCATATGTTGTTTATGAAAGTATCCACTGAATGGATGAACACTGTACCTTATATAGAAAGATATTCTTATTTCTTTCCTCCACCCATTCCAGCATTAAACCCCAATAATACGCTTTCTACAGCAGCACAATATTGGAAAAGTTTACCATCACCAAAATCGTTAGCAGGTAATTCTTTTGGTGATGCTATTTTAATTCGTTAGAATATTTAATTTAAAATAAATTAGTTTCTAATGCCATGGTTCTTGTCTTCAGGAACCAACTAAATCTTGTAAGTGGTGGTCACGAAGCGAAGCATGAAAAACATATGTTTTAGTTTTCACAAAGTCTCTAGTCTTTGTTTTATTGGTGGTGTTCTTCACCACAGCAATAAAACAGCTATCAAAATTCTCATTTAGTTACAAAATCCCAAACGATAATATCTGTAGCATAATATAAAGTAGAGGAGTTTAATTTTTCTTATATAACTCTTCAAACAGTTGTTACAGATATAAATTTATACAAACATTATTTATTTTTTGGTGGAGAACACCAATAACGACGAGAAAAAAACTCTTGTTGTACGCTTTATTTATTACGAATGATATCTATGGTTTGTGCAATCCAATCTCTTGTATCTGTTAAAATAATATCTGGAGTAATTCCTATATTTTCATATGGCAATAACCTTTTAGCACCTTTGCCTTTCATATCAGTAATATAAACTTCAAAAGATTGGCTAGGTAATTTTACTCTTTTTCCATAATTACTGCCATAAGAAAGCATACCTTTTGTTGTTTGTCCTAAAGTTTCTACGTTGTGCAATTGCTTTAGTTGTAAGGTGAATATTTCACCTTGGCTTAAAGTACTATTGTTAATCAAAACATACACTTGTCCTTTCTTAGTGTATTGTTTAATTAGAGATAAAAATTTCTTTGAAACTTTATTTGCTCCACCGTCATTATTTCGTAGATCTAAAATTAAATTAGGTGCTGTTAGTAGATTTTTTATGGAGTCATAAAAATCTTTAGACTTTTGCATTTTAACTCGGTCAGCCGAAAAATGCTTTATATGTAAATATTGAATGCCTGCCTCAATATTTTTAAAACCAAAATCGCCAATATTTTTTGGCAAGTTTGTGAAGTCTTTTTTGTAATTAATTTTTGAATATGTAGTTTCAGAAAATGATGAATAGAAATATGAATTAACTAATGAATGATGAGTAAATCTTTCGATTGGGTGTAGTATATAATTTTTAAATTTTGGATGAGCATAAATGGCTTTAAAATATTGGGGTAAATATTCATAGAGGTGAATTGCAATCTGCCCTTTTTTCCAATTAGATATTTCTGTATCTAAAACTACTCCAACATATTTTGCGTTTCCTGCTTTAAATAAACCTACTGAATAATATTTGTCATAATGATATATGCCTTCTAACGAATCCAATGGTTTTGTTGATAGAGCAAGTTTAAGTGAATCCAAATTTCCTTTAAAAGTTGGAAAGTCTGTAGGAGATGGAAAATTTGCAATTTGATAAAAGGCTAAATGATTGTCTCTAATTGGAAAAAATATTTGAGCAATGTTATAAAAATATTGGTAGTCTGAAAAAATGCTTACAGTATCATTCAGCAACTTTTCAAATAAACTGTTGTAGTCTCTCAGCCTTTGTCCTTTAATTTGGTCTTTATAAGAAGGTGTCTTTTTAAGTATTTCCTTAAGTTCAATCAAGTCGGCTTGATATGTGTTATTTTTCTGAGCATGTGAAGTAACCCAAAAAAATGTCAGCAAAAATAATTTTAATATTTTCATATTACATATGTGTGTCTGATAATGTTGCTTAAAACCTAATTGTTTCTCAAGTTATACTTCAACTAACAATACAACAAATATCGTTTTTTTAAACTACAATAATGTGAATAAAGAAAATAGAAAAAAAGGAATAATTTCTCAAAAAATAAGTTACTGATGTAGCATAGATGTAGTAAAAACTACATCATTCTAGAATTATTTTTAAATGTGTAGTACAGATGTACTCCTCAACAATTGTAATTTAATTTTCTATTCTAGATTTATAGTGTATGATGGAATGCACCATCATCTATTATAATTTATAAATGAAACGATTGTTTGCATGGCAACTTCATAGCTTTGCCAAATCTTTAGTAATCCTTACTTTAAGCTTTATTTCATTAGAAGTTACTGCACAAATCAACAACGTAGGTAGTGGCAGCTATACCACACAGCTACCCCCTGCAGATGCTGCTGGTAGAAACAGACCACCGAATGGAGATCCTCGATTATCTGGAAATGCTGTATCAAAACCGATTCCAACAAGCGATTGGTGGACTGGCTTACTAACATCTAACGATGCTAACTTATACAACTATCCTCTTTCTATGAGAGGCAGTGCCAATGGCTTGGTGTTGAGTTACACTTTTTTAGGATCTGGTGTTAATGATACCAGACAGCCGATGGGCCCTGAACAACCAATTGTTTTAGGAGTATCAGGGTTAAGTGGCACCTATCCTACCGTTTCTAATTATACGGACTGGACAGTTACTGCAAGTTGGCGTCAAGGAAATAGTGCTTTTGATGCTACTTTAGGAATGGGTATGCCATTTGTGTATTGTACAAAAGGCAATACAGATGTAGCATCTGTAACCATTAATATGGGTACAGTTACGGTAACCAATGAAATGATATTGGTAACCAACGCAATTAGTGGAGCCAATTTTGCTATTTATGCTCCTGTAGGTGCAACATGGGTTCGTTCTGGTAATATATATACATCTACTTTAGCAGGTAAAAACTATTTTAGTGCTGCAATGCTACCAAATGGTGCAAATGCCCAAACTAGTGCCAATAGTTTTAAAGACTACGCATATGTGTTTCCAGCAAATACAACTGTTAGCTGGCAATATAATGAAGCAACATCGGTAATGCAATCTGTTTTCACCACCACACCTGATGTAAAAGAAGGAAATGGAACGGTTGTACTACAAGGATTATTACCGCATCAATGGTCGCATTTAACTAGTAATTCTGCTCAGCCTGGTAGTATTGCGTATCCAACTGCAAGAGGTTCATTAAAACTATTAACCGCCAACAGTTTTACTACAGAAAACACCTTTAAAGGCGTTCTTTCTGCCATACCTAATGGTGGGAAATATAGCACAGGTTTCAATCTTGCTGCTTTGAACGAAAAAATTGACTTAGTAAAAAACAACACTCTTGAAACATGGACAGACTCTTATAATGAAGGTCTGGTAATGAATCGTTTAGTGCAGGTGGCAAAAATTGCCGATCAAATTGGGAATATAGAAGCCCGTGATCAAATGATCAATACCGTAAAAACAAGATTGGAAAATTGGCTGGAAGCAAAACAAGGCGAAAATGCCTTTTTATTTTACTACGATACCAAGTGGAAAACCTTAATTGGTTATCCGGCTGGTCATTCCTCAGATGCAAACATTAACGATCATCATTTTCATTATGGCTATTTTATTAGTGTTGCCGCTGCAATTGAACAATTTCAACCAGGTTGGGCTGCTAGTTGGGGTGGAATGATTGAATTGTTAATCAATGATGCCGCTAACCCTGATAGAACAAGTACACAATTCCCTTTTCTGCGTCATTTTAATCCATTTGCAGGACACGCCTTTGCTGCAGGATTATTGAATAATGAGCCACATGGAAATAACCAAGAGTCTTCTTCTGAATCTATGAACTTTAATTCATCACTTATTCATTGGGGGTCAATAACAGGAAACAAAAGTATAAGGGACTTAGGTATTTATTTATACACTACCGAACAAACAGCTATTGAAGAATATTGGTTTGACATGAACGACAGAAATTTCCCTGCTAACTATGGTCATTTAATGGCTTCAAGAGTATGGGGTAACGGTATTGATAGAAATACATTTTGGACTGGTGATATTGCAGCTATGTATGGTATCAATATGTTCCCAACAACGGGTTCATCTTTGTATTTAGGACATAATAAAACCTATGCACAACAACTTTGGAACGAAATGACCACCAAAACTGGTGTTCTTTCAAATGTATCAAATGATAATTTGTGGTACGAAACTTATTGGTCATATTTATCTTTTATCAATCCATCTTCTGCCCTTTCTTTATACAATAATCACCCAAATTATAAAGTAAAATTCGGTAATTCAGATGCCCATGCATATCATTGGTTACATGCGTTTAACGGATTTGGCACAATTGAATCTTCCATAACAGCCAATCATCCTATTGCAGTGGTATTTTCAAAAAATGGAGATAAAACCTATGTTGCTCATAATTACGGCACATCACCTATAACAGTAACCTATTCTGATGGATATTCAATGATGGTTCCTGCAAGAACTTTAAAAACAAGTAAAGACATTGACGTAACTGCAACCATTGCAAGTTCAGCTACTGAAGTTGCCACAAATGGTTCTGTAAATTTAACCGCAACAATTACAGGAACTGGCGTTACCAAAGTGGTATTTTTTGAAGGAGCTAATGAATTAGGAACAGTAACTACACCTCCTTATAACTTTAGTGTGAATAATTTAACAGCCAAAGTACACAGTTTTTATGCAGTTGCATATGTAGGAACATCTGTTCAACAATCGAATGTTGTAAAAGTGGTGGTAGGTGCTCAATTACCTTATTTAAACAATCTAATTTCTATTCCTTCACAATCTATAGAAGCTGGCAATTATGATATGTATGAAGGTGGAATAGGTCAAAACATTTCTTATTTTGATGTATCGTCTACAAATGAAGCTGGTGCATCATTTAGAGCAAACGAATATGTAGATGCAAGTAGCATAACAGGAGAAGGAAATACAGTTAGTTATATTGCCGAAGGTGAATGGCTTGAGTATACAGTTAATATTGAACAAGCAGGAACGTATGATTTGGCTTTTCGCTATGCATCTGGTAATACCAGTGGTGGTGGTCCTTTTCACATTGAAATCGATGGCAACATGATGGCCAATAACATTACGGTTGCATTTACAAATGCCAATTGGAATACTTGGGCAACTAAAACAATAACAGGCATCATTTTACCAGCAGGAAAACATATTATTCGACTTGTTTTTGACAAGGCAGGATTTAATATTGGTAGGCTGAATTTTACCTACAAAGGTTCTGCTTCACCATTTTTAAATGTTTCAGCAAATACCTTACAAATAGATCCATACGCTAATAGTAAAAAATCTATCAACGTTACATCAAATATCAATTGGTCTGCCAGCAGCGACCAATCTTGGCTAAACGTAAGTCCTGCTAACGGTTTTGCCGATGCAACCATCAATTTTACAGCAGCAGAAAACACAACTACACAAGCAAGAATTGCTAATGTTACATTTGTTGGTTCAGGTATCAGTAATAAAGTAATTACTATTAC
>JBMLQZ010000587.1:0-2000 GCA_049241285.1 Chitinophagaceae bacterium
CTTTTAGCTGATGGTAAATTTCTTCTGTAACAATTGGCATAAAAGGATGCAATAAATGTAACAATTCATCAAAAAATTCTATAGTTTTATTATAAACACTTGCTTCAATAGGTTGTTCAAATCCTGGTTTTACCCATTCTAAATACCAACTACAGAAATCATCCCAAATTAAAGAGTACATTGTTTTTAATGCTTCACTCAATTTAAATTGACTCAGTAGTGTGTCAATTTCTGTTTGAGCTTGTTTCAATCTATTATCAAACCATTCTATTGCAAATGCTGCTTTTTCTGTAGCATCTGTTGTTTGTTGCCTTCCTTCCCACATTTTCACCAACTTCAGGGCATTCCATAGTTTGTTGTTAAAATTTCTTCCTTGTTCTAAGCTGCTTTCATCAAATAATAAATCGTTACCAGCTGGTGAAGCAATTAAAATTCCAAAGCGTACAGCATCGGCTCCATATTGATCTATTAAACCTAATAAATCTGGACTGTTACCTAGCTGTTTACTCATTTTTCTACCTTGCTTATCTCTTACCATTCCTGTGAAATAAACATCTTTAAATGGCTGCTGTTGCTTTAATTCGTAGCCAGCCATAATCATTCTAGCTACCCAAAAGAAAATAATATCTTGTCCTGTAACCAATGTGGTAGTTGGATAATAATAGTTTACTTCTGCATTGTTAGGATTACTAACGCCTTTAAACACTTCCATTGGCCAAAGCCAAGAAGAAAACCAAGTATCTAAGCAATCTTCATCTTGTGAAAGTGAAGCATTTTTAATACCATATTGTTGTTCAAATAAATCAATGGCAGTGTTTTTATCAGCAGCTACTACAAATCTTCCTTCGGTATCGTACCAAGCAGGAATCTGTTGTCCCCACCAAAGTTGACGAGAAATACACCAATCCTTAATATTTTCTAACCAATATTTATAGGTATTCTTCAGTTTTGCGGGATGAAAAACAACATCATCGTTTAAAACAGCTGATAAAGTTTCAGGATTTTTTTCTATGAACTTTTTCATGTTCATAAACCATTGAAGCGATAATCTACTTTCAATAACAGCACCTGTTCTTTCACTTGTTCCAACCTGTCCTTTGTAGGCTTCAACTTTTTCTAATAAGCCAATTGCTTCAATATCAATTGCAATTTGTTTACGCAGTTCAAATCTATCAACACCAACATAACTTTTTATAGTTGCTGTAATTAATTCAGTTTCAAGATCTACCAACGTAAACTTGCCTTCTGCATCTAAAGTATCAATGGTTTTTAGTTGATATTTATTACCAATTTCATTATCGTTTTTATCATGTGCAGGTGTAATTTTTAGTGCACCTGTACCAAAACTTGCATCTACATATTCGTCAGCAATAATGGGAATTGGTCTGTTAATTATTGGCACCAATACTTGTTTGCCAATTAAATCTGCATAACGTTCATCTGTTGGATTTACACAAATAGCCACATCACCCAAAATGGTTTCTGGTCTTGTAGTAGCAACCATCATGTGTTTAGATGCATCATCTACAAATGGATACTTTACAAAATATAATTTGCTATCAATTTCTTTAAAAATTACCTCTTCATCGCTCAACGCAGTTTTCCCTACAGGATCCCAATTCACCATTCTCATTCCTCTGTAAATAATGCCATCATTATACAAACGAATAAACACATCAATTACGGCTTTGTAATAATTGTCATCCATGGTAAAAGATGTTCTATTCCAATCGAGACTACAACCTAATTTTTTTAATTGTTGCAAGATAATACCGCCATATTTTTCTTTCCATTCCCAAGCATAACTTAAAAATTCTTCTCTACTTAATGATGATTTTGTAATGCCTTTTTCTCTCAACATACCCACCACTTTTGCTTCTGTAGCAATAGAAGCATGATCAGTTCCAGGCACCCAACAAGCATTTTTGCCCTGCATTCTTGCCCTACGAATCAATATATCTTGAATAGTATTGTTTAAACAATGCCCCATGTGCAAAACA
>JBMLQZ010000588.1:0-2445 GCA_049241285.1 Chitinophagaceae bacterium
AAAAGGTGATAGCACCAAAATTTGTAGTTGCGATATTGAAGATGTTACCGGATTTACCGCTTCTTTTTCAATGAACGATAGAACTAGAACCTTCTTAAAAGTACAAGATGGCTGTGATTATAATTGTTCGTTTTGTACCATTCCTATGGCAAGGGGAAAAAGTAGAAGTGATAGTATTGAAAATGTGGTAAAAAATGCAGAACAAATTGCTTTAAGTGGCGTAAAAGAAATAGTACTTACTGGTATTAATTTAGGTGATTTTGGCAAAGGTGCAGATGGTAATAAAAAACATGTTGAGAACTTTTATACCTTAATTCAAGCATTAGATACAGTAAAAGGAATAGAACGTTTTAGAATCTCTTCAATTGAACCCAATTTGCTTACCAATGAAATCATTGAATTTGTTGCCAAAAGCCAAAAGTTTATGCCACATTTTCATATTCCATTACAAAGTGGAAGTAATGAAATTTTGGGTTTAATGAAACGCCGATACAAGAGAGAATTATATGCTGAAAGAGTAGCCACTATTAAACAATTAATGCCTCATTGTGCAATTGGTGTTGATGTGATTGTTGGTTTTCCGGGAGAAACAGAAAAAGCATTTGCAGAAACATTTGAATTTTTACATGGGTTAGAAGTTTCTTATTTACATGTTTTTACTTATTCTGAAAGAGCAAATACTACAGCTTTAAATATTGAACCAATAGTACCAATTGCAGTTAGAAATGAAAGAAATAAAAAACTAAGAAACTTAAGCTTTTTAAAACTTCAATATTTTACAGAACAACATTTGGGTCAAAAAAGAAAGGTATTATTTGAAGGATTTGAGAAAAACGGTATGATGGAAGGATATACTGATAATTACATTAGAATTACAACATCTTATAAAAAAGAATGGGCCAAAGAAGTAATTGATTGGGTAGTTTAAGATTTTAAAATTTTGCAAAATCCCTCAACTATTAAGGCTTGAGCGTAACCATAGCTTAATATAACTACTACATTTAGAAATGACTCAGCAAGGTAAAATTTATTGATAGCTAGAATCATATCTGACATTACTAATAATATTGTTCCTGGTATAAAATAACTATAAGCTAAGCTTCTTTTTGTAACACTTTGCAAAACGTTGGTTGCAAAAATGACCATCAAACTAATAACAATCATAAACAATATAACAGGAATTTTATATACCTCTAAAAAACTTTCAATTAGAAAATAGAATGGTATCATGATAGCTGTCATTAATATTGCAGCAATAAGCGATTGATAAGATTTACTAAAATCTATAGGACGAATGTGATAAAATGCCAATGCATAAATCAATTGAGCAAAAAGAAAAGCTAGCATACCTAATAGAAAAAACGTATCTGAGTTACCCATTAAAAAAAGGTTACCAAGCCAACAAAAAAATAATCCAGAATAAAAATAGGTTCGTGATGTGTAGTGAACTTTCTTTCTTGCGTTTACAATTAAATACAATAACAATAACGGTACTAATAATGCCTTGAAAATATTGGCAATAAATAATTGATCAAGAAAAATAAACAAACAATCGACAATTAAAAAAAACCAGAAAATAACAATTCCATTTTTTTTGATTAGTCGCATAAGGGCTGTTTTGTTTTTCAAATATAACAAACAATCACTTTCTGAATAAAATTAGTGTTATAACAAATTGTAAAGTGTCGTTTTAATTGTGCATTGCTATTACTTTTGCAACATGTTATCAAAACAAGAAGAAGAATTTTTACTTTATTGGGAGTTGAACAGATTGAATGAAAAGAAAAGTTTTAAACAATATGTAAAAGGGCTTTCTGTTGGTTTGGGTATAAGCTTAGCAATTATCATTATTATTGCATCAGGCTGGTATCAACGTGCCAATATGGTTGTAAATTCAAAATTAAGTGCCTTTGTTTTTCTTATTGCACTCCTTGGAATTGTGATTTTTATGGGATGGTTGTATAAAAATTATAAATGGGAAATGGGAGAACAGCAATACTTAGAGTTGTTGGCAAAAAAGAAAAAGTTAGAAAAGCAGCAATAAACAATATACATTAGTCATTATAAAAAAAATTAGATGAAAAAAAATGTTTGGACGGTAATTTTTCTTGTCGGAATTGCTGGATTAATGAGCAGTTGTGCTAAACAAAACACAGGTTGTCAATCAGTGGCACCAGCAACTGAAAGAAAGCAAATGGATAGTTTTTGTGTAGCAAACAGTATTAACTACACAGAACACAGTAGTGGACTTATGTACCAAATTATCAATCCAGGTTCTGGATTATCTGTTAATCAAAACTCAATTATTTATGTAACATATACAGGTATGTTATTGAATAAAACTGTTTTTGATAGTCAAACAGATCCAAGTAGAACTGGCTTTTATATGAGCAATATTATTGATGGTTGGAAAATAGGTTTATCATTAATTAAGAAAGGGGGTAG
>JBMLQZ010000589.1:0-2353 GCA_049241285.1 Chitinophagaceae bacterium
TGTGTGTAAGTTTGTTCTTTAATAGTTTGCAATAGCCTTTTTAAAGCTTCAGGTTTTTGATAAGCAGGGATACAAATTGACACTTTGGGTAACAACATATCAGAAAACTTTTCTCAATGTAAAATAATATCTTTCTTTTGCAATAATATATCAATGTTATTATGTTTTCTATACTAATTCCATCTTGGAATAACTTAAAATACTTACAACTTTGCATAGAAAGCATACAGAAAAATTCATTTTACAAACATCAAATCATTGTACACATTAACGATGGAAGTGATGGTAGTTTAGATTGGGTAAAAGAAAATAAAATAGATTTTACACACACAAATGATAATGCTGGAGTATGTATTGCACTTAATATGGCTGCTACAAAAGCTGTAAATGAATATATAGTTTTTGTAAATGATGATATGTATTGCTTACCTAATTGGGACAAATTTTTGGCAGATGAAATAGCAACTTTACCTTCTCATTGCTTTATGATTTCAGCCACTATGATAGAACCAAGAGATACAAATAATATAGCTGTTATTGTAGCTAATTATGGTAGCTCTATTGACAACTTTGATGAAGCAAGAATATTACAAGATTTTAATACGCATAATAAAGAAGATTGGAGTGGGTCATGTTGGCCCCCAAATGTTGTACATAAATATTATTGGAATTTAGTTGGTGGGTATTCAATAGAATTTAGCCCAGGAATGAGCAGCGATGATGATTTTGCTATGAAAATGTGGCAAATTGGATGCAGACATTTCAAGGGTATTGCTGCTAGTAGAGTGTATCACTTTCAACAAAAATCTACCAAACGAATAGAAAAAAATAATGGTGGAAAACAATTTTTTAATAAGTGGGAAATGACTCAATCACATTTTAATAAAAAATACATAAAAAAAGGACAACCTTTTCAAATGTTAGCAGCAGAAACTAAAATTCCGTTTTCGTTTACAGAGAAGGTAAAACATTTTTATAAACGTAAGTTTAAATACTAATTCTTTCATAATAATGAATTCATCACTCTCGATACTCAATACATTTTTTGATAAAATATATGTTGTAACACTAACTCGTGCAACCAATAGACAAACAAAAATCAAAGAAATTCTTAAAGATGTGGACTACGAATTCTTTTATGGCGTTGATAAAATGAATTTAGACATAGATGTTTTAAAAAAAGAAAACATATACAATGAAGAACAAGCAATAAAACTTCATAAAAACAGTAAACCAATGTTTTTGGGGCAAGTAGCTTGTTCACTTTCTCATAGAAAATTATATGAAAAAATTTTAGCTGAAGGCTACGAAAAGGTATTGATTTTCGAGGATGATTTTATTGTAGATGAAAATGCGGTGAAAACAATTGCAAATGCATTTCAACAATTGCCCCCAAGTTGGGATTTATGGTATTTGGGTTATTACTTGAATGAAGAAACTACAAGAAAAATGAAATTGAAACAGTTTTTTTATTTGCTATTAAGCTATATAAAACTTATTAAATTTAGTCCATTACAAGTGAAAAATCTTTATGCAAAACCTTTTTCAAAAAATCTAATGAAAGCTGGATTTCATAACACTACTCACTCTTATGCAGTAAATAAAAAAGCACTACAAAAACTAATTAACGCACAAACTCCAGTTGTTTTTCCTGCTGATACACTGTTATCAAATTTGATTATTTCAGAGAAAATCGAAGCGTATATCTCTACTCCTAAAATATTTTTACAAGAAATTTTTCTAGAAAATGGAAGCAAAGAATCATTTGTTTCTGAATAAAATAAATTATGAAATTACTTTTAAAGTACCTAAAACCCTATAAATGGCAAATTGCATTAGCTATGCTTTTAGCAGCCATTAACCAAACTTTTTCTTTGCTAGACCCTACCATTTTTGGTAAAATGATTGATTACATTAATACTGCTGGAGTATTTGATAAGGACACAAAAAAAATTGTCTCAAAAGTTGTTACTGAGCATCAGTTTTTAATGCATATTATGTACCTACTTGGGTTGTCCATAGCTGTTGCAATGGTTTCTCGAATTGCAAAATCTTTTCAGGATTATGTAGTAAATGTAGTGGTGCAAAAATTTGGAGCATCTATTTTTACTGATGGTTTGCAACATTCAATGCGTTTGCCTTACCAAGATTTTGCAGATCAGAGAAGTGGTGAAACCTTATCTATTCTACAAAAAGTTAGACAAGATTGTAGTCAGTTTATTGGTTATTTTATTAACGTACTTTTTCCAATAATTGTTGGTATTGTTTTTCTTATTTATAAAACTATTTCTATTCATTGGAGTTTAATTGTTGTTTATGTCATTGGTATTTTAATATTATCTTTTCTTGTAGG
>JBMLQZ010000590.1:0-3447 GCA_049241285.1 Chitinophagaceae bacterium
TCTATGCTCTGATCCAGACGATAGTATTTGGTGAAAGATGCAGAAACAGCATTACATTTCTTCAAACAATCAAAATATAACACCCAAATTCAGTTACATATTGGTAATGCCTTAGAAATTATTCCAACACTAAATTATCAATGGGATTTAGTATTTATTGATGCAGATAAAACTGGTTATTTAGACTATTACAATTTAATTTTGCCTCGTTTAAAAATAAATGGTGTAATTATTGTTGATAATGTGCTATTTCATGGTCAAGTACTTGAAGAGCCATTTAAAGGTAAAAACGCCAAAGCAATTGACATATTTAATAAATATGTTAGCAATGACAATAGAGTTGAACAGGTGTTTTTAACCGTTAGAGACGGATTGTTATTAATAAAAAAAATACGAGAATGAAATTAATAATTGCAATTGTTTGTGTATTTATAACAAGCTTACAAGTTTTCTCTCAAAAAGATAAAGCTATAGTTTACATAGAAAATTATAAAGATTTGGCTATTGCAGAAATGCACCGATCTGGCATTCCTGCTGCAATTACATTAGCACAAGGTTTGTTTGAAAGTGGATATGGTGAGGGTGAACTTTGCAAGAAAAGTAATAACCATTTCGGAATAAAATGTAAAACTGAGTGGCAAGGCGAAAAAGTATATCATAACGACGATGCACAAGGTGAATGCTTTAGAAAATACAATACTGCTGCTGAAAGTTTTAAAGATCATTCAGATTTTTTAGTGTCAAGACCACATTATGGTTTTCTTTTCAAGTTAGATCCAACAGATTATGTAGGTTGGGCAAAAGGATTAAAAAAAGCTGGTTATGCCACTGATAAAGCCTATCCAGAAAGGTTAATAAAAGTAATAAATGATTATAACTTACAAGCCTATACACTTCAGGCTTTAACCCAAAAAAATGATAATGACGCTTTAGCTAAAAACACTGAAAGTATTATAAAAGATACTGTTTTGGGTGAAATTATTATTCCAATGTCTTCAAAAAAACAAACTCAAAAAAGTATTGTACAAACTGCTGTTTCAAACGAAGAAGACTCAGTGGTAATTATTAACCCATCTACAACTAAAAAAGAAGAAATTACTGCTAATAAAACAGTATATCCTTCTGGAATTTTTACCATTAATCACACGAAAGTAATTTTTGCAGAAAAAGGAACTTCTCTTCTATCAATTGCTAGACAGTATGATATTAGTTTAGCCAAATTGTTAGAATTTAATGATATGGAAGAAGTGGATGTTTTAGAAGAAAGTCAGCTATTATTTCTAGAAAAAAAACTTACAAAAGGAAGTATAGATGTTCATATTGTAGCAGATAACGAAACCTTACATAGTATTAGTCAAAAAGAGGGTATTCGATTAGAGAAACTGTTAGAGTACAACAAACTGCAAAAAAATAGTGGTGTTAAAAATGGAGATAAGCTATTTTTAAGACCCATAAACACAAACGTAGCTAGATAAATATTTCAATCAAAGTTTAGTAGTTCAATTATATTTACGCACTAATTTTCACTTCATGCAAAATGCACCCATTTCTATAAAAGTTATTGATAAAACTTTTGTTCCTTTTATTGCAGAAACTACTATTCTACAAAAAATAAAAGATTTGGCAGCTACATTAAATGTAGATTATGCAAATAAAAAACCTTTGTTTGTTGCGGTTTTAAATGGTTCTTTTATGTTTGCTGCCGATTTATTTAAAGAATTAAGCATTGAAGCTGAAATTTGTTTTATAAAACTTGCTTCTTATAAAGGCACACAGTCTACTGGTCATGTAATTACTGCCATTGGTTTAGATACCGATCTTACTAACAGACACGTAGTTGTTTTAGAAGATATTATTGATACAGGAAAAACTTTAAGTGAATTTTTACCACAACTAAATAATCAACATCCTGCAAGTTTAAAAATTGCGGTTTTACTACATAAACCAGCTGCACAAGTATACGATGTGAAAATTGATTACTGTTGCTTTTCCATACCGAATAAGTTTGTGTTAGGCTACGGTTTAGATTATGATGGATTAGGAAGAAACATCAGAGAAATTTATCAATTAAGCGAATAACTGATGTTCGTTTTTTACTCAATTGTATATTTTTAATTCATTGAAATTACTTTACTTCATATTTATTCATGTATATCCAATAATTGTTAGGATTGCTAGTTTAAAAAATGAAAAAGCGAAACTTTGGATAAAGGGTCGTAAAAACATTTTCGATCAACTTGAAAAAACCAATATTCAAAAAAGTGATTTTGTAGTTTGGATACATTGTGCCTCTTTGGGTGAATTTGAACAAGGAAGACCCATTATAGAAGCTATAAAAAAACAACACAATCATGTTAAGATTGTTCTTACATTTTTCTCACCATCAGGATATGAAGTAAGAAAAAATTATAAATATGCAGATTGGGTGTTTTATTTACCCATGGATTCTCCTCAAAACGCACAACGCTTTTTTGCCATTATTCAGCCCAAAATAATCTTCTTTGTAAAATATGAATTTTGGAATTTTTATTTGCAAGAAGCAAAGAAACAGGCTGTAGAAACTATCTTAATTTCTGGAATATTTAGAGAAACACAACCATTTTTTAAATGGTACGGATTTTTCCATAGAAATATGTTGCGTTGTTTTACACAACTATTCGTTCAAAATAACCAGTCAAAAAAACTGTTAGAGAAAATAGGCTTTAATCAGCAGGTTATTATACATGGAGATACAAGATTTGATAGAGTAATTGCCACTGCTGCAGAATTCTCTTCCATTGAACCCATAGAAAAATGGATTCAAAAAAACAAAACAGTCATTGTTGCAGGAAGTACATGGTATGAAGATGATGTATTATTAGCTTCATTAGCTAAAAAGCACTCTCATATACAATTAATTATTGCACCACATTCTATTGAAAACAACCGGATAAAAGAGTGCAAGGAGCTTTACAATAGACCAAATTTATATTCACAAATACAAGATACAAATAACAATCATCAAGCATCGAATGTATTGGTAATTGATAATGTAGGTATGCTTAGTAGATTATATAAATATGCCAACATCTGTTACGTTGGAGGTGGTTTTACAAAAGATGGCATTCATAATATATTAGAAGCTGCTGTTTATGGTAAGCCAATTATTATTGGCAGTAATTATCAAAAATATGCTGAAGCTATTGATTTAGTTAAGTTACAAGCTGTTTACCCCATAAAAAATGCTCTAGAATTAGAGCATTTGGTAAACAAATTATTGAATGATATACATTTATATAAACAAGCTAGTACAGAAAGTTTCAATTATGTACACCAACATAAAGGTGCCACAAAACTTGTTGAAGAATATCTTTATGAAAAACGTCTTTTCACCAAGTTATAAAACTTTTCAACTGTTTCAGATTTTTCTGGCCATCCAATTTTAATTTTCAATTCTCTTTCCATCCA
>JBMLQZ010000591.1:0-8416 GCA_049241285.1 Chitinophagaceae bacterium
ATCAGCAGTACCATGAATAACTAAATATTTACCTTTTATTTTATCTACAAAATTTAAAGGAGCATTTTCATCATATCCTTTTTTGTTGTCTTTTGGCAAGCCCATATATCGTTCTGTATAAATATTATCGTAAAATCTCCAACTTGTAACAGGTGCTACAGCAATGGCTGCCTTAAATACATCTGCACCTTTTGTAATTGCCAAACTACTCATAAAGCCACCATAACTCCAACCCCAATGACCAATTCTTTTGGCATCTACAAAAAGCAAAGTACCAATATGTTTAGCAGCATCAATTTGGTCTTCAATTTCATATTTACCTAGTTGCAAATATGTTTTCTTTTTAAAATTAGCTCCACGAAAACCAGTACCAGTATTATCAACACTCACAACAATGTATCCTTTTTGTGCTAATAATTGATGCCAAGCATTTACAGCACCCCATCTATCTGCTACTTGCTGACTACCAGGCCCACCATAATTGCAAAACAAAACGGGATATTTTTTAGTAGCATCAAAATTTGAAGGCTTTAACATCCAACCATTTAAAACATCGCCTTTTGAAGTTGGCACTTGAATAAATTCTGCTTTAGCAAAGCCATATTCTTGTGTAGTTATAGCTAATTTTTGATTGTCTTTTAATAACCGAACTACTTTTAAATCTGGTGTTGTAATTGCTATTGTAGGAACTGAATTAATAGTAGAAAAAGTGGTTAAACAAAAGCTATAGTCACTATTCATTCTTACGCTATACGTACCCTTTTGTGTATTAATTTTTTTAAAACCTGTTCCATTGAATTGGATAGAACAAAAATCTTTGGTTATGGCAGATTCGTAAGCAGCTATAAAATAAATTTTTTGATTTTTCTCATCAATACCTACAATACTTACTACATCAAAATTTCCTTTAGTAATTTGTGTTGTAGAACCACCATTTAATTGATGTAGATACAAATGTTTAAATCCATCTTTTTCGCTAGTTACAATGTATTGCTTTCCATTATCTAAAAAATCAACATCACCAGCTTCTACATCAACATAGGTATTACTTTTTTCAGTATAAATTTCTTTGGTTTTACCAGTGTTAATATCAGCAATTAAAAGGCTTAGATTATTTTGTAATCTATTCATCCAAGTAATGGCTAACTCATTGTTGTTTTTGGTAAACTGTAAACGAGGAATGTAAATATCTTTTTCCTTACCAATATCTGCTTTTACAATTTTTTTGGTAGCCAAATTGTACACTTGAATTTGTATTTCTGAATTATTTTCACCTGCTTTAGGATATTTATAGGTATACTGAGTTGGATACAAACTATCGTATATGGTCATACTAAACATTGCCACTTTTGATTCATCAAATCTATAGTACGCAATATGTGTACTATTAGGACTCCACTGAAATGCTTTACTAAAACCAAATTCTTCCTCATACACCCAATCACAATTGCCATTAATGATATGATTCCATTTACCATCTTTTGTAATTTGAACAACGGCATTGGTAGCCAAAACTTTGTAGTATAAATTGTTCTCAAAAACATAGGCTACTTTGGTTGCATCGGGAGAAAATGTAGCATGCAATATTTTACCATCACTAATTTTTAAAAGCTTTTTGGTAGCAATATCGTAAGCATAAACAATAGCTTTTGAGGAACGTCTATAAATACTTTCTCTGTTTAAAAAAATCAGGATTTTTTGTTCATTTTCACTCCAAGTAATATCTGTAAGTGGTAGTAATTTACCGGTATTATCTTTCACATCAGTTGCTACTATAATTGTATCTACCGTTTCACCAGTTGCAAATGATTTACGTACAATTCCTTTTGAAGTAGATTCTACATAATATCTACCATCTTTCATACTATTAAAACCAGGTACAACATCAGTTCTAAATAATGGTTTTTTATAAATATCTTCTAATGAAATATTTTTAATTTGTGCTACTACCAAAAGTGGAAAGCAAAAAAAACATAGCATCAGTTTTTTCATAACATTAACAGATTTTGGTAAAAGTATACTATTGATTGAATTAATATTTGCCATTTGTAAAAACATATCAACCACCATAACTTTTTACCATGTATAAAACATCTTATTTCAGAGCAAAAGATTCTAAGCAAATTATGGATTTTATGCATGCTAATCCATTTGTTACTATTTGTGGAGTAGATGAACATCAACAACCAATAGCAGCTCAAGTACCTGTAATTGTTGTTGAAAAAAACAGTAAGCTATATATTCAGGGGCATTTTATGCGAAAACAAGACCATACAATTGCATTTGAAAAAAATTCTGCTGTTTTAGTGATTTTCTCTTCACCAAGTGCTTATGTAAGTGCTTCTTGGTATCCTATAAAAAATGTTGCAAGTACATGGAATTATCAATCAGTTTATTGTAAAGGAAATTTAGCATTTGTGAATAATGACAGCCTGTTTCAAATTTTAGATACTCTAACCAATCGATTTGAAAAGAATGATGCTAGTGAAGCAAGTATTCATAAGATGACTCCAGCATATTTACAATCTACTATGAAAGCTATTGTAGGATTTGAAATTGAAGTAACAGATGTAAATGAAGTTTTTAAATTAAGTCAAAATAAAGATGCTGAAACAAGAAACAATATTGTAAAAGAGTTACTGAATAGCAACGATTCTTCTGCTAGGTATATAGCTAATGAAATGCTTAAAAATGAATGATATAAATCTTTATGGAAAAGCTGATTTGTTGCATCATAAAAAATAAAAATGCAACAGCTTTTTGTTATTATTCTTTTACTAATTGGTTGTAACCACAACATTTTTGCTCAAAAAAAATCAGAACAATTTATTCAAGCTCCAGAGTCTCTTACTCAACAAAAAGTAACGTACAATGCTGCTTATTTTGCCATAAAATACCCTAATGGAGATATTCCAAGTGAGTATGGTGTTTGTGCAGATGTAGTTATTAGAGCTTATAGAAAAATTGGGATTGATTTGCAGAAGGAAGTGCATGAAGACATGTTGAAGCACTTTCATCTATATCCTAAAGCTTGGAAACTGCAACACACAGATACCAATATAGATCACAGAAGGGTATTGAACTTAATGACTTTTTTTAAACGAAAAGGAATTGAATTATCTACAACTGAAATTGCTGGAGATTATACACCAGGTGATATTGTTTGTTGGAGATTACCGAATAATTTAACCCATATAGGTATAGTGATAAATAAACAATCTACTGACAAGCACCGACACCTAATTATACACAATATTGGCAGAGGACAAGAATTATCAGATTGTTTGTTTAAGTTTAAGATTATTGGCCATTACAGATATGGAATTTCTCACTGATTCTGTAATTTTAAAAAGCTACATAACATTATTGTATGAAAAATTCAGGCAACAATATTACCATACCTATTCAAGAAATATCTGTAGCTTATAATGATTGGGGAAATAGTACCATCCCTTTAATTTTTATTCATGGATTTCCATTCGATAAATCTACTTGGGATGAACAATTAGCATCGCTAAAAACGGTATGTAGGGTTATTGCTTACGATATTAGGGGTTTTGGCAAAACCACCAACAACAACCAAGAAGTTTCTATTCATCTATTAGCTGATGATCTAATAGATTTTATGGATGCTTTACAAATTGATAAAGCTATTATTTGTGGTTTATCAATGGGTGGCTATATTGTTTTAAATGCTATATCAAGATATCAACATCGTTTTGCTGGCATTGTTTTATGTGACACACAATGTATAAGCGATACTTCTACAACGAGAGAAAAAAGATATGCCAGTATAGATTTAATTGCAAAAGAAGGTACTAGTAATTATGCGAAAGCATTTGTAAAAAACATGTTTACTACAAATGCATTTGAACAAAACAAGCCATACATTAATGACATTGAAAATATCATTCTACAAAATAATTCAACTAATATAATCAATGGTTTAAAAGCGTTGGCAAACAGAGAAGCAACTTGTGACATACTACCATCTATAAAAATACCAACACTAATTATTTGTGGAAAGGAAGATATAGTAACACCCATAGAACAAGCTGTTTATTTTAAAGAACACATACCAAATGCAGTGTTAGTTTTACTAGAAAATGCAGCTCATTTATCGAATATTGAACAACCAGCATTATTTAACAAAGCCATTCAAGAATTTATTACAGACCTGTTAAATTAATACTTATAAGTTTCAAGCCATTTTACCTAAGAATATCAACATTTATAAAATAAATGCAGATTTAAAATTATTAATGCATCTTTACACTAGTGATTAAAACTTATTCCGTTGTTTTTTTCAATAAACGCTTTTGTACATGGTCATTTTACCGTTTTAGGTTTATCGATAAAACAAGTTGTCAAACTTCTCCAGACAATCATTTCATTGATAGTTGCATCAACAATAACACCTCGGCACAATTTCAACTGTCTTCAGCACCATTTTTAACAGCAATCGCTTATTAACTTATAGTGACTGCAATAATTAATTTATATGACATTTTCAGAAATGGGCATTATTAGTCCAATTTTACAAGCTTTAGAAGAGCAAGGTTATTCTCATCCAACCCCTATTCAAACACAAGCAATTCCTATTATTTTAAATAGAAAAGATATACTTGGCTGTGCACAAACAGGTACAGGTAAAACAGCTGCTTTTGCCATTCCAATAATACAATTACTACAATTTCAAAAAACACAAACCAATTACCAAAATACCAATGGCTTTAAAACACTTATTCTTACACCAACAAGAGAACTTGCCATTCAAATTGGTGAAAGTTTTATTGCCTATGGTAAGCATATTGATATAAAGCATGTAGTAATTTTTGGTGGCGTTTCTCAACACAATCAAGTAAAAGCATTACAAAAGGGTATTGATATTGTAATTGCAACACCAGGAAGATTAATTGATTTAATGCAACAAGGCTTTGTAAACTTAAATAGCATTAACACTTTTGTTTTAGATGAAGCTGATAGAATGCTTGATATGGGTTTTGTACAAGATGTAAAACGTATTATTGCCAAATTACCAGAGAAAAAACAAACATTATTTTTCTCTGCTACCATGCCTCCTGTTATTCAACAATTGGCTAATAGTATATTGAAACAACCAGAGATGGTAAAGGTTTCACCAGTTTCATCTACAGCAGATACCATTACACAAAAAGTATTTTTTGTAGAAAAAGACAATAAAAAAAGTTTGTTGGTGCATTTATTAAAAGATCCAACCATTAAAAGTGCACTGGTTTTTACCAGAACAAAACATGGTGCAAATAAAGTTGCTGAACATCTTACAAAATCTGGAATACGAACACAAGCCATTCATGGCAATAAATCTCAGAATGCCAGACAAGAAGCTTTAACAAATTTTAAAACGGGTAAAAACAGAATTTTAGTAGCTACTGATATTGCAGCAAGGGGCATTGATATAGATGAGCTATCGCATGTAATAAATTTTGAATTGCCAAACATTCCAGAAACGTATGTCCATAGAATAGGTAGAACTGGTAGAGCTGGCTTTAGTGGAATTGCACTTTCATTTTGTGATTTAGAAGAAAAAATGTATTTGAGAGATATTCATAAAGTGATTGGAAAAACCATTGATGTAGATAGAGAACATCCTTATAAGATGGAAGAATTTGCTCCAGTAATTGGAACATTTATTCAGTCAGCATCACAAACTCAAAAAGGAAGAAGAAGACGCTTTTAAAATAGTAAATAGTATTTTATATAAACGCTTATTAGTTATTAATAGGCGTTTTTTTATGTTGATTATTTGAAACAAGAAAACTTGTAATAATTAAAAAAGGGATTGGCGTTTGAAAAAAAAGTCTACCATTTGCCAACAA
Source organism: Chitinophagaceae bacterium (assembly GCA_049241285.1). Classification (GTDB taxonomy): domain Bacteria; phylum Bacteroidota; class Bacteroidia; order Chitinophagales; family Chitinophagaceae; genus Parasediminibacterium. Next base: position 5,859 of record JBMLQZ010000591.1, read on the forward strand.
ATCATTCAATTTCTTATGTAACGAACCGATGAGCATTTCATAAAAACCTGCTGCTAATAATATTACAAACACCAATAGATACACATAATTCCAAAGTGTTTTTAGCCAAGCAATTTTAGTTTGATAAATAGCCCAAAAACCAATACCGTATATTATACTTAGCCAAACTACATAAGCTATGTGTTTTAATAAACGTGGTTGATTCATTCCAGGCCCTTCGTTATAAAAATATAAAAAGCCTGCTGAGGCAACTAAAAACATCAAAATGATTGTTATAATTTTTGTGCTTTTTTTCATCATGAGAACATCTGTAAAACAAGGTACAATTGTTTGTTCACAATTATTTTACTTACGGCAAAGTAATAAAAAAAGGGGCAAGCCCCTTTTTGAATTTTATATTATTGTTAATTGGTTTATTGTATTATTAGTTTACCATCAAAAATTGATTTTTCAACCAATAATTGTAAAAAGTAATTTCCAGATGTTAACTCATTAACAGCAATGGTTGCTCTACCATTTAATAGTTGCACATTTCTTTGAAAAACCAATCTACCAGAAGCATCAAATAATTGCAATTGTGCATTAGCGCTTAAAGCAATTTTGTTTGTTGATATGGTAATATTTCCACCAGAATTTGCTAATAATGAAGGATAAATTTGCAAGCTATTTTCTGTTTTGCAAATTTGAATAGATGTTACTCTACTGTAAGAAAAAGTACCGTCTAAATCTACTATCTTTAAACGAGCATATACTACTTCATTACAATTGTTAATGAGTAACGTAACCTCATAAGCATTTGTTCCTGCCGTATTTTTTGCAGCCAATTCTGTGGTTTTAGTAAATGATTTTCCGTCGGTTGAAATTTCTATTTCAAATTTTCCTACACCAATTTCTTCAGTAGTTATCCATTGTAATAAAACATTGCTATTATCTTTTTTTGATAGAGTAACTTGTAATAACTTTAAAGGTAATACACCCACATTTGTTGCTACTGCAGTTGCAGCAATACTTTCATCATGAAATCTATTGAGTGCAGTAACAGTATAATAATAAGTTTTGTTAGATTCTAATGCGTTATCAACGTAACTATTTACACCATCAGCATTGGTAACAGCTATTAAATTAGATGCGTCATTGGTATTTACATTTGATGATTCAGAACGATAAATTGCAAACTGTCTTGGTTTTTGAAATTCATTACTGCTAGTTGCAGCATTCCAAGATACCGTAACAAAATTACTGCCACTGTAATTGGCTTGTAAATTAGTAACAGCAGCTGGTGTAAGTGTATTTTTCCAACTCATGTTTGGTAACAAAGCAGGTTTGTTCCATAAGTTCAAACGTAGAGAATCTCTAAAATTTAGTGGATTTAGTCTTAAACTAGTGGTGCCATAAATAACACTTCCTAGAATATTGGTATAACTTCTATTCAACCTAACTTGATTAGGTATTTGTGTTCTATCGGTTGCAAAAGCAGCGTTTTGAGCCCCATCACCAACTTTATAACCTGCCATTCCACTATAAATATGTTTTCCAAAAGCATTATTATTCCACCAAGGTGCAAGAATACTATAATCGGAACCTGTTTGTCCGATAAACCAATAAATCTGCGGAATTAAATAGTCAATCCAACCTTGTTGAATCCACAATCTGCTATTGGCATATAAATCTCTATGGTGTTGTCTTGCCCCAGCTGAAGTATTAGAACCATTGGCATCGTTTGCTTGGCTCATCCAAATTCCTGTTGGAGAAATACCAAATTTTACCCATGGCTTTATAGAACGAACACTATCACCTACTCTTTTTATTAAAGAATCTACATTTGATCTTCTCCAATTGGCTCTTCCAGTTGTGGTATTCGGAAAACCTCTTGGGTTTGCATTATACTCAGCATCGTCATTATAAGTATTGGTTGGATCTGGATAAAAGTAATCATCGAAATGAATTCCATCTAAATCGTATCTTTTGGTAATATCTATCACTACACTATTTACATAATCCCAAACTGCAGGAATACCAGGGTTTAATACTCTCAAACTTCCTGCACTCATAATCCAGCTTGGTTGAGTATTAATGATATGATTGGGTGCTAAAGCTGCTAAAGCATTAGTAGTTGCATTACTCAATGCTCTATATGGATTTAACCATGCATGTACTTCAATACCTCTTTTTCTACATTCAGAAATAATAAATTCTAACGGATCGTAATAAGGATTTGGAGCTACACCTTGTGTTCCTGTTAAATCTGCAGTCCAAGGTTCAATACTGCTATTATACAATGCATCGCACTGACTTCTTACTTGAATAAAAATGGCATTTACACCAGTTTGTTTTAACATATCAAGTCTAGCAATAAACTCATCTCTTTCTTGTTGAGGTGTAGAAGACCTACTAAGAGGCCAATCAATATTTACAAATGTTGCTATCCAAGCTGCTCTAAACTCACGTTTTGGACTAGTTTGAGCATTACTAAAAACGGCACATAACAAAAACGGCAAAAAGAATAAACATTTTTTCATACTCCATTATAAATATTACGGCTGTAAATTAGCAAAAAT
>JBMLQZ010000592.1:0-807 GCA_049241285.1 Chitinophagaceae bacterium
AGATGATATTTATTATTGGAGTGAATTAAACAAAATCATCAATTTATATTGTCAGTTAAAAAAGATTTGCCCAGAGTTAGATAGTATAAATATAGGTGGAGGGTTTCCTATAAAACACAGCTTGGGGTTTGAATACGATTATCAGTTTATGATAAACGAAATTGTAAGCAACATTAAAAAAGGATGTAAAAAATACAAAGTTCCAGTACCTAATATTTTCACAGAGTTTGGTAGTTATACAGTTGGTGAAAGTATGGCACACATATATAGTGTTGTAGCAGAAAAACAACAAAACGATAGAGAAACTTGGTATATGATTGATAGTAGCTTTATTACCACACTACCAGATACTTGGGGTATTGGCGAAAAGTTTTTAATGCTGCCTATTAACAAATGGGATAATGAATATCAAAGAGTGGTGTTAGGAGGAATTACTTGTGATAGCCATGATTACTATGATAGTGAAGAACATTTAAACGAAGTGTTTTTACCAAAAACAAAAAGTAATGATGCCACCGACCCAGACAATAAAGAAAGTTTATATGTTGGCTTTTTTCACACAGGTGCATATCAAGATCAGATTAGTGGATATGGTGGAATAAAACATTGTTTAATACCATCTCCTAAACACATTATTGTAGAGCATGATAAAAATGGAAAGCTAATTGATTGGGTTTATGCAAAAGAACAAACTGCCGCAAGTATGCTTAAAATTTTAGGATATTTAAGATAAGCCATGAACAAAAAATCTTTACCATATATTCTTTTATTGGTTGTTGTAGTAATTGCGTTTGTAATAAAAAAATG
>JBMLQZ010000592.1:817-1362 GCA_049241285.1 Chitinophagaceae bacterium
AAAATGTAATAAAGCTAAACCACATAATCCAAAAACCAATACTGAAAATGTAGGTAATAAAAGAGGATTAAATAGAAATCCATCTGCCATAAACTACACCAAGCACGCCAATTGCAGAATGGATTGCAGAAAAATTACGCAACAAGAAGTAAAACAAATCTTAAAAGAGGGAAACATCAACTACAAAAAAAGCGATGTTAATGGACCAGAATGTAATCGTAAATATGCAGTTGAAGGTTATAGTAGCGATAGACAGCATTTGCGTATAGTATTTGCTCCTTGCAATGATGAGCTTACAGTAATAACATGTATAGATTTAGGCACTGAATGGGAATGTAATTGCCCAGGTGATGAAAACAAAAATTAAATTCTAAGACAACAATTTAAAGTTAACCAATTAAACGCTAAAACTTGTACCACAACCACAAGTTTTGCTAGCATTAGGATTGGTAAAAGTAAAACCTCTGCTATTCAGCCCATCTTGCCAATCTACTTGCATGCCATATAAATACAAGCCATGACTTTTGTTCATAATAAATTCTAAA
>JBMLQZ010000593.1:0-1497 GCA_049241285.1 Chitinophagaceae bacterium
GTAATCGTTCCTGCAACTGGCAAAAACAAATCACTCACTGTTTTTACAGCTTCAACAGTTCCAAAATTGGCTTCTGCTTCTAAATTTTTTCCTACTGTATTAATATCTACATACACAATATCACCTAATTCTCTTTGTGCAAAATCTGTAATACCAACAGTAGCAATATTACCATCAATGCTTACCCATTCGTGGTCTTTGGTATAGCGTAAATGAGCTGGAAAATTCATATAATCTGGTTTTAATGTACAAATATTCAGATAATATTTGAATGAAGCTAATTTAGTTCACGCATTAAGTAAACTTAAATTGCCCTTAAAGAAAAAAACAACCTGAATAATTATTTTTCTAAGGTAAAATCCTCATTTTCATCCAAATATTTGTCAAAAGCCTATCACCTTTTTTTGTGCGAATAGCAGTAATGGCATCTATCACTTCTAATCCACTAATTATTTCTCCAAAAACAGTATAATTTTGATCTAGTTCAGGCGTTCCTCCTACTCTTTCATAAATTTCTCTTTGACTTTTTGTGTATGTAAAATTTGGGTTTACCTGTTGCACAGAATTTTTAAAAGTAGCCTGTAACTGTACAGAGTCTATTTTTCTTCCATGCACTATATAAAACTGACAATTACTACTAGCTTTTTCCGGATTTCCATCTCTTGCCGCTGCTAAAGCACCTCGTTTATGAATAAAATTGGGTTTTATTTCGGCAGGAATTCTTTCACCAGGTAACGCTCCTGCTCCTAACTGTTTGTTTTCAGGTGCATTTTTACTTTCAGGATCGCCACCTTGAATAACGAATGAGGGAATTGCTCTATGAAACAGTAAGCTATCGTAAGTACCAGATTTCACCAATTGTAAAAAATTATTTTTATGAAGTGGTGTTTGGTTGTACAACTTGGCAATCATTACACCAAATGGTGTTGTTATTTGAATAAGTGGCTCTACGGCAGAGTTAACCGTATCTTTTTGAATGGGTGCAATCGCTTTTTTAACGACTGTTTTTTTAGTTTGACTATTTCCAGTATAAACAGAAAAAGAAATGAACAACAATGCTAAATAAGAAAATATTTTACGCACAAGTAATTAGTTGTAAAGAAATTATGAGCAATAAGACACTTTTAAATAAATAAAGATTGCCGCATCAAGTCAATTGGCTTTTGATACTTTTTAACAGTAATATAATTATTGTTATAATATTCATCAATATAAACATACAAATCTTCAATTGTATACTCTGGTGAAGTTTGATAAACAGTTAATCTGTATATACAATCGTTGATATATCCAATTGTAGATCTATCACTATCAGTTGTAGATAAAACAAATGGCTCGTCGCTAATGGATGGAATCTTTTTCTCAATAACAGATGAAAATAATTGATCTTTCTTTAATTGAGTTACAAATCCTTCTATAAATAGATTCTTCAAATTGGAAAAATCTTTCTTTTTTACATCCATCAAAACAAAAGAGTAAAACGTTTCTTTATGTACA
>JBMLQZ010000594.1:0-4374 GCA_049241285.1 Chitinophagaceae bacterium
ATAATCTTTCTGATGATAATAACTAAATGCTAATTTATAATACAAATCCTCATATCTTGAAGTACCACGAATAAATGGGGAAACCTCTTCATATAACTGTTGTGCAAAAATGTACTTCTTTGCAGCATAATATTCATCTGCTTTTTTATACTTATACTCAAAATCTTTACTCTTTTGCACCTTTGAAAACTTTGATGCACAAGAAGAAAATGAAACAATTAGTATTAAAGGAATTATAAATTTAAACATAATGGAGTGCAAAATTAGCTATTTTAAAGCAAATTAAGAACTATCAAAAAAATATAATCAAAGCAAGGGTTAATATTAATATAAAAAGGTTGTTTCATGAAGAAACAACCTTTTTAATTTTATAAATCAAAAATAAATTAACCTTTAGACTTTAAGTTTGGATGAGGAGCAGGTACAGAATTTGGACCATCTTCAGTAGTGCCTTGTAAATCTACAGTATTTGCATCACCATCTTGACCATATACAAATATGATTCTAGATTCAGAAATACCTTGCTTTTCAATTAAATATTTCTTCACTGCATTTACTTTATCAAAGCTTAATTGTTGAGACGCTTTACTTGAAGCACCATAACCTATTAATTTAATTTTACAACTTGGATTTGCATTTAATTGTGCAGCTGCAGAAGCTAATACTAATTCAGCATCTTTTGACAATTTTGCACCGCCTTTAAATTGTACACTTGGTAAGTTTCCAATGTTGCAATTTAATTTGCTACCATAAGTTGCAATAGTTTCCTTAATTTTTGATAATTCATCTTTAACCTCTCTGCAGCAAGATGGTTCAGGAGCTGTTCCAATACCATCAGCATTAACAGGGAACCATTTACCAGGTGTGATTGGTTCTTTATCTCTAAAATCAGGAACACCATCACCATCCGTATCTTTTGCCACTCCTCTTTGATCAACTGGTGCACCAGCAGGAGAATTTGGCTCTAAATCAAATTGATCTGTGATACCATCTCCATCTGCATCTGGCAAAACTGGTTTTGGCAATTTCATGTGCTTTGGTGCATTTACTTCATTATAGATGTAATTGTTTGGATTAATCCACCAAAGAGGTTCTGTTCTCTTTTTTCCGCTAGTTTTAGACTGAGCTATTGAGCTAGAAGCTACGAAAGCAACTAAAGCTACTATTAATAGAAATTTCTTATTCATCTTAAATAAATTATTTGATTAGTAATTTTTTGTTTGGACTTAGAAATTAATCTAGTTGCCTAGGTTAAAATTGAATCTTAAACTAGTAAAGCTAAATACATCTCCTTTACTATCATCAGCAACACCGTCTAAATAATCATAACCAGTTGCCATAGCAGTAAATCTTTGTTCCAAACCAATATTTAGTTTTGGGCTTACTTTAAATGCAATTCCACCACCATAACTAAATCCATGAACAAGAGTCCAAGCATTTCTATTATTTACAGTAGCTCCACCAAATGTGCCGATGATGTTATCTTTAGTGTTTGAAAGTCCCTGACCGTAGAAAACATTGTAATTACCAGTAGTATTATTCTTAATCATAACTCTCGTAGCGACTAAATTATAACCACCTAATAGATAAACATTTGTTTTAGGATTACCACGATTGAAACTAATAGTATTTAAAGAAACGATCATATCCACAGCACCGGTATGAGACCAGTTTTTGTATTCTCTTTGTTGTGATGCTAGTGCATTATTAGGCTTTCCATATTGAAAAGCACCAAAATATCCCAAACGAACAGAGAAAGTATGGTTAATTGCCTTTCTTAATGTAAGAGCTCCACCAAAACCTGGTCTACTTTTTACATCTCCAGTAATTGCGGCATAACCAGCAGCAACACCAAATTCCCAAGCATTACGTGGCTTTGGAGGGTAAGGGTATTTATTTTGTAAAAATTCGTTGTATTGAGGCATACTCTTAACGGGAACTTTAGAAGAATCTTTCCAATCCCAACCCCAATCAGTAGATTGTGCAAATGCGGCAGCTTGAAAAACTAGAAAAGCAGCCAACAATAGTGTGTACTTTTTGATTACCATAATTATTGTTTAAAAGTTATTTAACAATTGTAATAAATTCCGTGCCAAAAGTATGTAAACGAAATTAAATACCAAATAGAATTTAATAAAACAATCTATTTAGAGAATAAGAACGAAATATTTTAAAGTTTATTTTGCCATTTTTATCTCATTACGTTGCTATCTTGCAGGCTTATATATGACTTTAGCAAAAAAAATAATATCAAAAGAATTAGATGAATTTGAAGTTCATTTTAGAGAAGCTGTAAGAAGCAGGGTTCCTTTACTAGATAGAATTATGCAATATATAGTCAAACGTAAGGGAAAGCAATTAAGACCTATGTTTGTTTTACTAAGTGCCAAATTGGGGGGAGAAATTTCTGAAAGAAGTTACAGAGCAGCATCTTTAGTTGAATTATTGCACACTGCTACTCTGGTTCATGATGATGTGGTGGATGAAGCGGATGAAAGACGTGGTTTTTTTAGTATAAATGCTTTATGGAAAAATAAAATTGCGGTAATTGTTGGTGATTATTTACTTTCTAAGGGATTGTTATTATCATTGAATAATCAAGATCACCTGATATTACAAATATTATCTGATGCCATTAAATTAATGAGTGAAGGTGAATTATTACAACTTGAGAAAGCCAGAAAGCTAAACTTAGATGAATTAATTTACTACGAAATTATAAAGGGCAAAACAGCATCACTTCTAGCAGCTTGTTGTGCTGCTGGTGCTGCATCTACTTTTGAAGATGCTGTGGCAATTGAGAAAATGCGTTTGTTTGGAGAAAAAGTAGGTATGGCTTTTCAAATTAAGGACGACTTATTTGATTATGGAACCGAAAATGTGGGCAAGCCCACAGGTAATGATATAAAAGAAAAGAAACTTACCTTACCGCTAATTCATGTGTTAAATAATTGTGATAAAACAACCAGAAAAAAGATTATTTATATAGTTAAAAATGAAAATACCCAGAAAGACAAAGTAGCATTTGTTATTGATGCTGTAACGAAAGGCGGGGGGATTGATTATGCTACCAAAAAAATGTTTGAATTTAGAGATGAAGCTTTATCTATTTTACATGAATTTGAACCATCTGATACAAGAAAAGCTTTGGAAGAATTGGTAAGATATACCACTGACAGAGCTTATTAAGTTTAGTTTTGTCAGTTGATTAAAGAACAGAACGTACAAGTGAGTGACACAACGGCGGCTGAACAGCGAATTGAAAGCTTAGTACATACATTTACTTTTTGATTTTGAAGGCATGCAAAAACGTTGGAAGATAAAAGAATCAGATGAAGAAATTGCAAAAAAATTGCAGCAATCATTAAATATTAGTTCTACTACCATTTGTAAAATATTGGTTCAGCGAAATATTGAAAACTTTGAAAAAGCAAAACAGTTTTTTAGACCAAGCCTACCGATGCTACACAGCCCTTGGCTAATGAAAGACATGAGAAAAGCGGTAGATAGAATTACTAAAGCTTTTACTGCTGAAGAAAAAATTCTTGTTTTTGGCGATTATGATGTTGATGGAACTACAAGTGTAGCTAGCATGTACCAATTTTTAAAAAGTATTTATTCGAACATAGATTATTACATTCCTCATAGATATAAAGAAGGTTATGGTGTAAGTAAAGCAGGTATTGATTATGCAAAATCTGAAGGAATTACCTTAATTATTTCACTGGATTGTGGTATTAAAAGTGTAGAATTAATTGACTATGCAAATAGCCTGAACATTGATTTTATTGTGTGCGACCACCATTTGCCTGATGCAATTGTGCCTAATGCTGTTGCAATATTAAATCCAAAACAACATGACTGTAACTACCCTTTTAAAGAGCTATGTGGTTGTGGTGTTGGTTTTAAATTAATGCAAGCCTTATCTGAAACCCTTGAATTACCTGACGAAAATTATTTACAATACATTGATTTGATATCTATAGCCATTGCTGCTGATATTGTACCTATTATAGATGAGAATAGAATTTTAGCCTATTATGGTTTAAAAAAAGTAAATGAAAATGCTTGTGCTGGAATAAAGGCATTGATGGAATTAGCAGCCGTAACTAAAGAAATGCACATTAGCAATTTGGTGTTTGTAATTGCCCCTAGAATTAATGCTGCTGGAAGAATGGATGATGCAAAAAAGGCAGTTCAGTTATTTATAGAACAAGATGCAGTTAAAGCTTTAGAGATTGCCAAACTATTGCAAATTGATAATTTAGATAGAAAAGAAGCTGATAGTTCAATTACAGAAGAAGCATTGGCAATGATTGAAGAAAACGAAACTCTGAAAAACAGAAAATCTACTGTAATTTATCAGCCACATTG
>JBMLQZ010000595.1:0-3354 GCA_049241285.1 Chitinophagaceae bacterium
ATATTGAAGATATATTTTAGTTTTAAGAGGTCATAGTAAGTGGGTTTATCAAACAGTGTATAGTGCTGATGGTGCTTTTATTTACAGTAGTAGTGAAGATAAAAGAATATTTGGTTGGCATACGTCAACAAATGGTTTGTATAAAACCTTAAATCATTAATGAATATGTTCAAGAAAATAATTATTGTAATTACAATTTTCATCAGTGTAAAGGTATCGGCACAAGTAAATTGTGCATCAAATTCTGTTGCAGAGGCAGAGGCATTGTATAATATTGGTAGGTTTAAAGAATGTATTGATATTTTACAAAATTGTATGGCTAAAAATGGTTTTGGATACAGTGAAAAATTAGATGCTCACAGATTATTGTCTATGAGTTATTTAGCAATTGACTCTGTTGATAAAGCTGAAATGAATATTCAACAATTACTACAAATTAGAGATGATTATTCAGCCGATACAAGAGACCCTGAACGTTTTAAAAATACTCTAGAAAAGGTAAGAGCATTACAAAGAGTTAATTTAGTTTCGTCTGTTTCTAAAAAGGCGGAAGATATTCGTAAAGCACCAGCCACCATTATTGTAGTTACACAACAAGAAATTGTTCAAAGAGGATATTTAGATTTGGTTGAATTAATACAAGATTTACCGGGTTTTGAAGTTGCAAATGGTTATGGAGTAAATTATACAACTATATATCAAAGAGGTTTAAGAACAACAACTACAGAAAAAACACTTTTATTAATTGATGGTGTTGAAGAAAATGATTTATGGAGTAATACTGCAGATATATCTCGTCAATATCCTTTAACCAATATAAAAAGAGTAGAAGTTATTTACGGTCCAGCATCTACCATGTATGGTAGTAATGCATTTACAGGCGTTATAAATATTATTACAAAAGAGCCTGAAGAAATTGCTAAATCTGGAAGAAACTTTGGGGTAAATATTAGTGGTGGTTATGGAAGTTTTAATACAAGATATGCCGATGTTACCACAGCTTATAAAAAAGATTTGTTTTCTATTTCAGTGAATGCAAGATTTTATGAAAGTGATAGACATGACTTATCATCTCAACGTTTTTTCGATTATGACCCATCTGTTTATGATGGTATCAACTACAAATCATTAATGAATATTAGAACGGCTGCACAAACTTATATTACTGCTAATTCATTACCATCATCTAGTCCTTATTATACCATTTTTGGCCCTACTGGTAATGCAGATAGTATAATTTTAACCGATGCTGGACAAGCGTATGCCAGAACACTAGATAAAGGAGCTTACAATACTACTGTTTTGGGTAAAAAAGTAGGGTATTCTAATCCTGCAAAAAGCGTATTTCTAAGTTCTAAAATTTCTGTAGGAAGTTTTACAATAGGTATGCAAACCATGCACAGACAAGAAGCAGCTGGAACATTATATACCGATCAGTTTGCAGATATGAATAATGTATACTGGATTCCTCAAAGAAGCTATGTATATATGAAATATGATAGAAAATTGAGTAATAAACTAACCTTTTCTAGTTTTTCAAATTATCGTAATCATGGTTTAGATAATGATACAAGAGTAGCATCTGTTAGTAATTATGCCAGAAGAAACTTAGGAATTAGAGATTTGGTAAGAAATGTAGCTCCTGTTTACAATACTACCTATTTTTATCAAACTAATAAACAGTTTCGATCAGAATTAAAATTTCTATACACACCTACTCAAAACTTATATGTTGTAGCTGGTGTTGAATATAGAAATAGTCAACTACAAGGTAACTATTTAAATACAACAAACACACCTAATCCTGAAGAATTTGGCGTATTTACTGGTGCAGCAGCTGGTGGTAATCAATTTAATGTAAATGATATTGGTGTGTATGCACAAGCAAGTTATAGATATAAAGAACATTGGGGTTTTACAGGAGGTTTACGTGTAGATAAAAACGTTATCAGACAAAATGGTGGCTATGGTGATGAATATAACCCAAGATTTGTGATAGATTATATTAAAAAAGATTGGGTAGTAAAAGCCATTTATAGTCGTGGTATTATGAACGTTTCAAATTTTACCAAATTTTCTACAACAGGTGGTAGAATTCCTAACCCTACTTTAAAAACTGAAAGCATAGAAAACTATGAGCTTTATGTAAGTAAAAAAATAAATAAGCAATTCACTTTCGATGTGAGTTTTTATGAGTCATTTGTACAAGATGTAGTAGCAGTTAAAATTCTTACACCTACTACTTCTCAAAATCAAAACTTAGGTGCATTTAAAATTATTGGTTTACAAAGCAACCTAAATTACACTATAAAGAATGGTTCTTTTATTCTAAATTATTCTTATACCGATCCTAAACAAACAAGAGACGATAACGGTAATAAAGTTTCTTTAAGAGTAGGAGATATTGCCAGTCACCATGTAAATATTATTGGAAATTATTTATTTTTCAACCACCTGAATGTAAATATTCGTACCAATATTTTAAGTTCAAAACAAACAGGTGTTGGCACTTCTGTTCCTGCAAATCCAGAAAAATTTGAAGGTTATTTTATAACAAATGCAACTATTGGTTTATTAAATGTTGTAAAAAATGCAACACTTCAGCTAATTTGTAATAACGTATTTGATAAACGATATTTTCATCCAGGTACAAGAGCTGCTGATGGTATATCTACCCCTTCTAGCATTTTACAACCAGGCAGAAATTTGTTTATTCGATTTAATTATGACTTTTAAAATCCAATTATCAACCCCCTAATTATTTTTTGATACAGAAAAACAATTACTATGAAAAACTAATGTAATCGAAAATGGTAGAACAATTATCTACAGAAAAATTAAGTAAAAGCACTTTCATGCAAGTATTCAGAGCAAAAGCATTTACTTCTGCAAAACAAATAGATGGTAAGGATTTCATAGGAAATCCTGCTAGTGTGGTTATTTGTAACCACCATTTGCCTTCTAATGAAGAAATGAGAAAAATTGCTATTTCTGAAAAATCGCCAATGACTGCTTTTGTTTTACATCAATCTGGCAAACAATTTCAAATACGATTTTTTACTCCAGCTGGTGAAGAATTTGGATTATGTGGACATGCAACTTTAGTTGCTGCTCATTTTATTTACCAATTATATGGGTTAGAAGAAGCATCGTTTTTTAAAAAGGAGCAATTAATTATTCAAAGTAAAAAAAGTAATCATGGCTTTAAAGTAAGGCTACCAGCCTTTGAATCTGAAAGCCTCGAAAATGCCATTTCAAAAGTATATTTAGAAGATTTTGGATTATTGCCTACGGATTTAGAAGCAGCATATTATTGTAAAAAGATAAATGATGTTTTTCTCATTCTCAAATCAG
>JBMLQZ010000596.1:0-3057 GCA_049241285.1 Chitinophagaceae bacterium
CATCACAAAGGACATAGCGTTTCCCACAGCAAATAAAAAGAAGGGAAAAACCAAATCGGTAGGTGTGCATCCATGCCATACAGCATGTTCTAACGGTGGAAATATATGAGCCCAACTTCCTGGATTATTCACTAAAATCATGAGTGCTACTGTGGCACCTCTAAACACATCTAGGGAATAGTAACGTTGATTCATATTGGGCAAAGTATAGTTGTGTTATCAAAGTAACAAAATTAATTGCGTGTTTTTGCAGAAAACTGCTGCATACTGCTTATTTGTAATAACCTTTTAGAAATAGCTTTTTTTTGAAGGTTAATACTAATGTAAAATTGGTTTGATAAAACAATTTTTTGCGATTTACATTTACCTGAAATTCTTTTTCAATAATGCAAATTCACAATACAAACGGTGTGGTTTTAAAAACGGTGAAGTACGGTGAAAGTAGCATTATTACTACGGTGTATACAGAAATTTTTGGTGTTCAGAGTTATTTGGTAAAGGGTGTTAGAAAAAGTAGCAAAAAAGGAAATGCAGGAGCCACTCATTTTCAACCAGGAGCCATTTTAGAAATGAGTGTGTATCATAATGAATTGAAAAACCTTCAATTTGTTAAAGAATATAATTGGCATTACATTTATAATGAGCTTTTTTTTAATGTGGTGAAAAATAGTGTAGCACAATACATTATTGAAATATTACAACACACTGTAAAACAACCAGAGGCAAATCCTGAATTGTTTTATTTAATTACAGATACACTAAAACAGTTAGATAAAGGAAATGCTACACTTACAGCCAATCTTCCTTTGTATTTTATGTTGCAATTAGGTGGGCATTTGGGTTTTGAAATTCAAGGAAGTTTCTCTAAAAACACTCCTATATTAGATTTACAAGAAGGTTTTTATGTGCATGAAATTCCCAATCATGCTTTTTATATAGAAAATCATTTAGCAGAAACAGCTTCAATTATTCAACAAATTAACTTTTATAACGAATTAGAGCGTATAGGATTGAGTAGAACAACCAGAAGAGCGTTGCTTGTAGCTTTGCAGCAGTATATTTCTCTACATATTACAGATTTTGGAAACCTTCAATCACTAACAATATTGCAAGAAATACTTACTTAGTTTTTTTTCTTTTTTCCTCCAATTTTTTAAGCTTTTCTTGTTGCTCTTGTTCTCTTTCAAAATTGGTTTTCACACGTAATGAATATAACAATAATCTTATTGCAGCTACCCCTAAAAAAATAAGTCCAATGTTTTTCAGTAGGTTTTCATTATCCATTTGAATATTTACAATGGTAGCCTTTTCATATATGATGGTTAAAAATTTGTTTGGCCAGCCATAGGTATTTTCACGATAATTAAAATCTGAGCCTAATTCTGCCGAAGATGCGGTAGCAATAAAAAATATGATTATAGTAAGAAAAATTAAAAACGAAATAACTCTTGGCAGACTTGGTTTTCTTTTCTTAGGCATTAGAAAAAATTAAAAAGATATCGTTTTGAGAAGCTGTTTGAGTTAATTATTTGATATTTCTTTGGCATTTAATTTGGCTGCAATTTCGTTAGATTTTTCGCCTATAAGGCGTTTAGACTATGCCTGCCAAATCTGCCTTGTTTCGCTAAAAAAATATTCATAATCTATTCTAAACAATTAACTCAAACAGCTTCTCATCTACAATATAAATAGTTTTAAAATACAATTTTCAATTTTATTTTGAAAGGCTTAAATTAATTTATGAACTGTACTGTTTTGTGTAATAATACCGTCTGCCAAATTATCAATACAATTTAGACCGGGTTTTTTTCCTTTTTCTATACTTCCAAATTCAGATTGAATGTTTAATGCTTTTGCTCCATTCAATGTTGACCATTGTAATAAATGTTTATCTGATATTAACGAAAAATGTTGTTTAATTATTTTTAATTCCTCTAAAATATTTAATTGGTGATTGCTTGCTAAACTATCGGTACCAATTACACAATCAAATTTGCTTTGATGAAACTGTTTTATTGGTGGAACTACATTTTCTATATACTTGTTTGCTGCTATACAAATACACCAATAATGATTTTGATGATGGTTGTTTTGTTCTAAAATTTGAATATCTGGTGCCGAGGTAAAATTATTGTGAACCCAAAGAATATTCTTGTTTTGTTGCATTTTAGGATGCACAGTTGCTAAACTAGTCTGCTTTGATGGCGTATAAAATGAATGAATAGGTACTTGTAATTGTTGGTATAATCTATTAAAATCTCCTGAGCCATCTAGAAAAAATGGATTTTCATGAATTGATTCTTGATTATGAATAGACGTTACTTGTTGACCGCTGCTTGCCTCTGCAATTAATTGAAAAAGTTCAGGTGAAACAGAATACGGTGCATGTGCAACAATAGATGTTTGCTTTGGGAAATGTTGTAAAAATGTTTGATAAATAGTTAAGCCAGCTTGAAAACGTTGTGATGCAATTTGTGGTGAAAAGCCGCTTAGCTCTACAAAATTGTGATAGTATAATTGATGTTTTTGTTTCTGAAATATTGTATTGGTTGTGTTAGCAATATCACCAACAGCTACAATGCCATTTTGTATCATTTCAGCTTCTGCTTTTTCTATAGCATCTTGTATTATTTCTGCTGTTGTTGATCGCTTATTTAAAATTTGTAAAATGAAATCAATGAGGCCCGTTTTTTTAGGAATAATTCCTTTTAAATGGCTTAATTCTAAATGACAGTGACAATTGATAAAACCAGGCGAAATCATTCCTTTTACAAAAAGAATGTCTTCACCAGCTTCGTTTTTTGAAACAATATCCAGAATTCTACCTTCTGTATTCGTTATTACAACTACATTATTTGCTGGAATAATTTCATACCCATTAAAAATATAATCAGCAGCAAATTTTTGATATTGCACGTACTTGTTTTTATAGCTAAAGATGCAACTTTTTTATATAGAAAAAGGCAGAAATAGATGATTGAATTTTCTACGTCTGCCTTTTATGAATGGATTTATATCTCTTATTTTATATCATATTTATGTTTGTATCTTTCGTAC
>JBMLQZ010000596.1:3067-5890 GCA_049241285.1 Chitinophagaceae bacterium
CTAACATTTCTTCCTTGAATAAACGCATGGGTAACTTTACTGTCTTTCATATCTAAAATATCGCCATCGGTAATAATTATATTGGCATCTTTTCCTACTTCTATTGATCCCGTTTTGTCTGCAATACCCAAAATTTTGGCAGGATTTAAAGTAATTGCTTGCAATGCCTCTTCTTTGGTTAAACCGTAGGTGGCTGCTGTTCCTGCATTGTATGATAAATTGCGATAACGTGTATTATCATCATTATCATTTAAAGCAAACAAAACCCCTGCTTTTTGTAACGCTGCTGGAGTTTTAAAAGGTTGGTCAATATCGTCATCTTCTGTTGATGGTAAACTATGTTGTTGATTTAAAATAACAGCAATATTATTTTGCTTTAATAATGGTGCAATTTGAAAGCTTTCACTTCCACCAACAATTACTACTTCTACATCAAATTCTTTTACAAAATCAATGGCTACCAACATTTGTTTTACCTGATCGGCATGTACAAATAGTTTTTGTTTTTTCTCGAATAACGGTGCTAACGATTCGAATTTTAGATTTCTTTGAGCATGTACTTTTTCTTGTAAATAAGCTTTTGCTGCTCTAAAAAATGTTTTGATAGATTCTACTCTTTCTAATGCAATTTTTGTAGGATCGGTTGGTGCAGCGTTTGCATTTTGTAAAAAAGCCCTTCTTCCACCACCTCTGCTTAAAAAACTAGGCATGGTTATGTGTAAACCATTTTCCATTTTATAGGCTGCATCTTCCCAATTCCATGCATCTAATTGTACAATGCTAGATGTTCCTCTTACAATTCCTCCTTCAGGTGTTACTCCAGCTAATAATATTCCATTTGCTTTTAATACATTCAAAATTTTTGAATCGGTATTGTAAGCAACAATTGATCGAATATTCGGATTCAATTCTCCTAATTCTGCATAATCGTTACTTGCACGTACTCCATTGGCAATTTCTTTTAAACCCAAATCGGTAGACGATAAAATTAGTCCAGGATACACATGTTTTCCTTTTGCATCAATTACATTATCAGTTGCTGATGTTGCAATGGATGTTGCCACTTTTACAATTTTACCATTGTTTATTTCAATGGTTGCATTTTCTACAACAGTTCCATTTCCTATATGTACTGTTCCATTAGTAATAAATATTTTTCCTTTTTGCTCTTTAGCTGGATAAACTGTTTCTTGTGCCTGCGTACAAATTGATATTAACATGAAGATAAACAGACTATTATATATTTTTTTCATTTTGTATATTTTGAAATGATAGAAATTAAACATTACAGAATTAATCATGTTTGTGATGGGTTAAATCTTCGCTTTCATCTAACGTAATTAATCCATTGTGGTGATGGCTTTCGCCACAACCTAAAACTACTTGCCAACTTGGTTCTGCTGTTCTTAATGGTGTGCCTGTTCTTTTTTCGCCAATTAATTTTTGTACCAACCTATTGCGTTCGGCAGCAATTTTTTTACGTAATTCCAAATCTTTTTCCCTATCAAAATATACAATTCCGTCTACCATTGTTTTTTCTGCTTTAGCATAAATGCTTAATGGATGATCGGTCCAAATAACCAAATCGGCATCTTTTCCAGTTTTAATACTTCCTACTCTATCTTGTATATGCAAGGCTTTTGCAGGATTTAAGGTTACCATTTTTAAAGCATCTTCTTCGCTTACTCCTCCATATCTTACCACTTTTCCTGCTTCTTGGTTTAAACGACGAGCCATTTCTGCATCGTCTGAATTAATACAAACATTTAAACCCATTTTATGCATTATTGCAGCATTGTAAGCAATGGCATCTTGTACTTCTACTTTATAAGCCCACCAATCAGAAAAAGTAGACACATTAGACCCATGTACTTTCATTTTATCGGCAACTTTATATCCTTCTAAAATATGCGTAAACGTATTAAACGTAAAGCCGTATTTATCGCCAATTCTCATGGCTGCTGTAATTTCACTTTGTACATAAGAATGGCAGGTGATAAAGCGTTTTTTGTTTAAAATTTCAACCAATGCATCTAATTCTAAATCTCTTCTCGTTTTTGTGGGATTTAATTTAAAGGCAGCTTCATAATCTTTTGCTCTTGCAAATGCATCGTTCAACACTTCTTCAACCCCCATTCTTGTATCTGGAAAACGATTGTTTGTGGTTGATGTAGTTCGTTTTACATTTTCACCCAAAGCAAATTTTATTTGAGGATCCCAATTTTTAAACTTCAAATCATCGTCATTAGCACCCCAACGTAATTTAATTAACTGTGTTTGTCCACCAATGGTATTGGCAGAACCATGTAAAATATGAGAACTAGTAACTCCACCGCTCAATTGACGATAAATATTAATATCTTCTGGGTTTAAATTATCTGCAATTCTTACTTCTGATGTTACTGATTGTGCTCCTTCATTGATAGAGGCTGCAGCAATGTGAGAATGTTCGTCGATAATACCAGCTGTCAAATGCTTACCTGTAGCGTCAATAACTGTTGCAGCAGGATCTGTAAGATTTTTACCAACTTTTACAATTTTTCCTGCTTTTACCAAAACATCTGTGTTTTCTAATTTTCCTTCCTTTTCATTGGTCCAAACGGTTGCATTTTTAATTAACAAATTTTCTTGTTTGGGTGCGGTTTCCCAGCCATAGCCATCAAATGGAAAAGTTACTTTACCTAAGCGTTGTGGAAAATTGGGTCTTTTTCTAGTAGCTGAATCGGTTGTTTCTACAACTTTATCAAAAGTGGCTGTCCAAAGAATTTTATTACCTGCTGTATCTTCTCCATTTCCACTCCAAACATTTCCGTTGGCAACACC
>JBMLQZ010000597.1:0-2247 GCA_049241285.1 Chitinophagaceae bacterium
TACAGGCTCTGGTGTTACTGCTGCAAGTACAGGACAAACCTTAAATATTTCAATAATTGATGATGAAGATTTATTGGTTTTGGGAGAAAATTCAGTAGATCTTATTAATGAATCATTTGAAACTTCATCAGTAAATAATTGGAGTACGCTTTCTTCAACTGGTGCCGTAAATGTATTTACAGTTAGTTCAAATGGTAATGCAGGTGGTACAGGAAATGCAGCACATATTACTAGAAATACCACCACTAAGCCTAATACATACAATGTTGCTGTTGCTGGTGTTTCTGTTTTAAGAACACCTTTAATTGATGCTAGAGGGTATACTAATTTAAGGTTGAAGTTTAAATACGCTGTTTACGGCGAAGCCGATGATGATGGTATTTACGATTATGGAATGGTGTTACATACACCTGCTTCTCAGCCTACTAGTTTTAGTACTAATAATAGCTTAGGTGGATTATATTATGGAGAATTTTCAGAAGTATTTGGTAATCCTACTCTAACATCTATTAATGAACTAAAAGGTACTTCATTTTATGTTGGTTTTTATTGGGAAAATGATGATAACTTAGGTAATAATCCAGGATTGAATATTGATGATGTAGTTATTACAGGCGATCCAACAAAAATTGAAACTGCTATTAGTAATAGTTATGCTTATGGAGTTTCTAGTAATTCAGCGGCTGACAATTATTTCAAAAGTATATCTAATGGTAAAATAATTGCAACAGTTAAAAGTCCGTCTACTAATGTAACAGGAATTGTTGCAGCAATAACAGAGGCTGGAAATGATAGATTAAACATTACATCAGGATCTAATAACTATTTACGTAGTAGAAAAGTAATTAAAGTTGCCCCACAATCAGTTGATAATACAACACAGTACACAACCACCTTATATTATACCACTAATGAAGTGAGTGCATGGGCTGCTGCTACTAGTTTAAAAGTATTAAAAGTGCAAGATGGATTTAGTTTATCAGGTAACTTAAATTCTTCAAATGCTACACTTTTAACACCTACTGTTGTAGATAAACGTGTTACAGATGGTTATATAAGTTATACCATTTCTACTACAGGTTTTGGAAGTTTTGTATTGGTTGATGCAGCAACTATTTTGCCATTAACCTTTACCAATTTTACAGGAAAAATTATTCAAAATGCGGTTGAACTAAAATGGACAACAACAAATGAGGTAAACACAAAATCATTTGACATTGAGAAAAGTTCTGATGGTGGAAATACTTATAGTTATTGCGGTTCTGTTCCTGCAAATAACACAAGAGCTAGCAATGAGTACAGATTTACCGATTCTAAAATAGATAAAGGAAATCGTTATTATTATAGAATTAAGCAAGTAGATATCGATGGTCAATTTGCTTACAGTTCAGTAATAAATGTATTGTATGTAAATAGCAATCAATCAGTAAGTGTTACACCAAATCCATTCAAGCATCAATTATCTATTACTAATTCATTAAGTGGCAATAATGTTGCAATTACTATTACAGATATGAATGGTAAATTGGTGTATCAAAAACAATTTATTCCTACAGGAAATACCCATATCGATACACAACATTGGAGTAAAGGAATGTACTTTATTAGAATAAATAGTGCTACAACCGTTTCTGTAATGAAGGTTGTTAAAGAATAATAATATTTAAAACTTTGAAAGGGGAATGATGATTCAACTGAGCTCATCATTCCCCTTTTTTATAACCTGAAATTTATATGAAACTATCAACTTTTTCTATCATCATTCTCTTGCTATTTTCTCATTCCATTTTTGCACAACAACCAACTTCATCTTGGAAAGTGCAATTGCATAAAACCATTATTGATGATACTGTTTTACAAAAAAATGTATCCATATCATTGGCTCATTTAAAGGCTAAGCAAATTTTATTATTACAATATTTACCAATTGACGATAAACCAAATTGGCGAAGAGATATTATGATTATGAATGAACAACGCCAACAACTTTTAAAAACATCATTGTGTAATCAACAATTTTGTATTAGCATTTCTAGTTTAAAACAATTGACAAAAGATAGTAGTTTCAGTATTTATACTGTTCAATTACCCATAAATGCAGAGGAAGCAAAAAGAATTAGAATTGCACCTAAAAAAATAGCCACTTTTATTTGGAAAGAATAATTTGTAGTGGAAAATTAGAGCGTAAACAATGTGGTCTCGCCAAGAATCGAACTTGGATCTAGAGTTTAGGAAACTCCTATTCTA
>JBMLQZ010000598.1:0-2522 GCA_049241285.1 Chitinophagaceae bacterium
GTAACAAATACCAACTCACTTTCTTTTGCTTTTCTAGTGATTTTACCACCTACTAAAACCACTTCATTTTCAGTATTGTATAAAATATGGTTTTTAAAATTCACAGCCCATTCATCATTTTTAAAAGATTGGTATTGTATATTTTTATTGTCTAAATTAAATGTAACAACCGACAAATCTGTTAATACTACCTTAGCATCTTTTGGAGTGATTGTACCTGTATTTTTATCCCACTTATTGTGTTCTAATACATCTTTCAACAACCAATACATGGTTTTGCCATCTTTTGAAAATACAAGGTCGCTCATGTAAAATTCTGCTTCTTTTGTTATTACGGTTTCTAGTTTACCATCAGCTGCAAATACAGCATTAATCATATAATCGGCTCTAGCACCATTTTCAGCTTGCTGACCACTATAGATAAATTTACCATTGGCAACATCCATATTAACATCAATTGCTTTTAAATGATTTTCTGCTTTCGCCTTTTCACCATTTACAGTTACCATAGCTGATTTTATATCGGTTTCTGAGTATGCTTGTACATAAGATAATTTTCCATCTACAATTTTTGCCACTTGAAAATTGGGAAAATCTGATTCTTTGGGAATACTAAAATCTTGGTGTTCTTCACTCGATTTTCCAGCCCATCCAACTAAATAGAGTTCGTTATTTTTTTCATAAACGTGTTTTATAGCCCACTTCGATTTTGGGGCCGTGATAGTTGCTTGATGCTTTACTTCAAAAGTGGTTCCATCTATTCTAAAATACTCATATTGGCTAGCAGGATTTACCTTTAATTCAGATTTTTTGTAGTTAATAGGTAAACTTACAAATACATAATCAAATACGCCTGGTGCTAATTCTACTTCTTTTGCAAACATTAAACATTGGTAATCGAACGTAAATGCTTTTTCTTTTAAAACAGTTAAATTTTTATCGTATTTTCTAAATATAAAATGCTGTTTACCTTCTGTGTTCACACCGCTTGTATTAAACAAAATATGTCCACCATTAGGAATAGTATGGCTGAACATAGGAATCCAACGTTGCCCTTTTTGTTCTTTGGCATCTTGATTATCAATTTTGTATACAGCTACATTTTCCATGCAAACATCAGGACCATATTTAGTTACTTGACCACCACTTTCAACACCAATAAAAGATGAACCTATTTTAAATCCTGATATACTTGCTGTACCTGAAACAATTGTAGTACCTAAATAGCTATTATCAATTAGTCCAGAAGGCATTACTCTAGCATCCATTAATTTTCCTATACCAATAATAGTTCCATTAATACCACCTGCAATTGCTTTAAATTTTCTTCCATATATGTACTCATTGTTTAAAATTGCATCTGCCGAACTAGGATATACTTTTTCAGCACTAGAAATATAATTAAAGCCATTATCGAATTGTAATTTATCTATTTTCCAAGATAAGCCCTTAAAAGTAGTAGTAACAGTAGATGCACCTACAGATTTAGATGTTTCGCATTTTGATTGGGCAAATTTTACAAATGGTTGCTTATTACTAGGGTCTATACCTGCTTCAATAATGTTCCAACCTTTATGTTTATTTACCGTTTCTAAATCTAGTGTTTTTGTACTCACTTGTAATTGTGCTATTGTAGCAGCGGCTATACAAATAAAGCCTGTAGTTGCAATTAGTTTTTTCATGGTTAATTTCAGTTTTATACACAAAACAACCATTTAAACCTTTGTAGAACAATAACGCATTTGTAGTATTTTATGGATTAAATGTGTAACCTACAGATTCAATATCTATTGCATTTTACAATTAACACAATTATGTAAGAATGAATTAAATAAAGGAAAAAGATTTATTATAGGGAAAATTGAAAACCATTTTATAGTGTATATGCTATATAGAAATAATAAATTTTTGAATAAAAATGCCTAAAAGAACTTCTGTTAATGATGTAAAAACCATTGACGATTTAAACGAATTAGAACGTATTGTAAAAGATAAACGCAACGATAAAAGAGCGGATGCTAAAAAAGGTAGACGTAATAGACACTACATAAAAGTGCTGATAAAACACCAATTAAAAAGCGGTAATATAGACGAAGTAGAATAAAGAAAAAGTCCCATTTCTACGAATAGAAACAGGACCTTTCTTATGTTGCTTTTATTGGTAAAAGCTATTTTAGTATCTGTACATTTCGCTTTTGAATGGCCCACTTTGTGGAATGCCCAAATAAGCAGCTTGTGTATCGGTAAGTTCATCTAACACCGCTCCTACTTTAGCAAGGTGTAAACGAGCTACTTTTTCATCTAAATGCTTTGGTAATACATAAACTTTGTTTTCGTATTTGCTTGCATTGTTCCACAATTCTATTTGAGCAAGAGTTTGATTGCTGAATGAAGCACTCATTACAAAACTTGGGTGACCAGTTGCACAACCTAAGTTTACCAAACGACCTTCAGCCAATATAATCACATCTTTACCATCAATATTGTATAAATCTACCTGAGGCTTAATTGTATCTTTTGTA
>JBMLQZ010000599.1:0-2427 GCA_049241285.1 Chitinophagaceae bacterium
TCCAATTCCAGTAGCTTTGTCGCTTCCATTCCTTTTTTCTAAAAACTAAAATATTTACTTCATCACCTTCTTCCACAGAAATCACATCGTTGTTCATTAAAAAATCTAACCGTTCTGTAGCTGCTACTCTATTGGTTTTTTCATCTATATACAACTTCACCAAATATTTGCCTCCAACAATCATATCATTTAATTGCTGGGCTCTTGGTACAAACACATCTTTCATTACCCCCCACTTTAAAAAAGCACCAAAACTGGTAATGGTTACAGCTTCTAGCAAAGCAATATCACCCACTACAGCTTTTGGTTGCATGGTTGTTGCAATTAAACGGTCTTCATTATCATGGTACACAAAAACATTAATTTCATCACCTCTTTTGGCGTTCTCAGGCAACCATCTTTTCGGCAATAAAATGCCTTTATTGCCATCTTCTAAATATGCACCAATTTCTACCAAACGTTCAATTTTTAGTAGATTATAATTACCAATTTTAATTTCAATTGCTTCCATAAATGGTTGTAAAGATAACATTCTACAAAGCAGGTTATTAGAAAATGTTTGAATCATTTTAACAATACAAATACTAGGATATTTTTAATTACAAAAAACAATGCATATACATTTGCAGTAGAACGACCAAGAATACATGAGCAGCATAAGATTCAACATCACTTTATTTTCTATATCTTTTTTATTGGCATGTGAAGGAAAAAAGCCTACAACAACCTTAATCATAAAAGATAGTATTTCGGTAAAAAAACCAGGTACTAAAACAGTATTTGATAGTACTAAAAGATACATTTATCTTACTTGGGACGATGGCCCTCAACCTGGTACAATTAGTTCAAAACGCATTTTTGAGCAAGAAAAAGTAAAAGCTACCTTTTTTGTTATTGGCTTACATATTAATGACGCTAAAAAGCGATTATTAATTGATAGTTTAAAAAAGAGCTACCCACAATTTTTAGTAGCCAATCACAGTCATTCACATGGTTTTAGAAATCATTATAAACAATTTTATACGCAAGTAGATAGTGCAGTTGCAGATTTTTTAAAAGTGCAAAAAGCTATCAATATTCCTGTTCCTATTATTCGTTTGCCAGGTAATAATTCATGGGCGGTAAAAAATATTCAAAAAGGACCAAAGCTTACTACAGAAGTATACAAACGCCTTGATTCATTAGGTTTTGATGTAGTAGGTTGGGATCTTGAATGGCAATTTAAACGTGGCGATATTCCTATTCAAACAGCTGAAGAAATGGCTGAAAAAGTAGCTAGTTATTTTAATAAAAACGAAACAACTATTCCTAAACATTTAGTGATTTTAGCCCATGATAGAATGTTTGCTAAACCCAATTACGCCGATTCGCTTCGAAAATTTATACAGCTTGTACAAAAAGACAAAAGAAATATTTTTGAAACAATAGATCATTATCCATTACTTAAATCAACAAAATAAAAAAAGGAGTTTTCTGCTAAGAAAACTCCTTTTTTGTTAGGGAAATGTAATTACAATTTCTCCATTTCGGTATTTACAAACTCCATTAAAGTTTTTATATAATTAGGCGATAGGTCAAATTGTAATCCTGCAGCTTCATACAACTTTGGTAATGTTTTTGTGCCTCCTAAACTTAAAGCTTGAATATAATTTGCTAAAGCCTGTTGAGGATTTTGTTGATACTGCATCCATAAACCTATTGCACCTAATTGAGCAATGCCATATTCTATATAATAGAATGGCACTTCAAACAAATGCAATTGTCTTTGCCATCCAATAGCTCTATACATATCTAAACCAGTATAATCGATACTATTGGTTGAAAACTCTTCTAAAATACGCATCCACATTGCTGTTCTTTCCTCTATAGAATGTGTTGGGTTTTCATAAACCCAATGTTGAAACTTATCAATAATGGCTATCCAAGGAAAAATGGTAATTGTTCTTTCTAATTGGTGTTCTTTAGCACGTTTTAAATCTTCATCATTATCAAAAAAACTATCCCAATGGTTCATACTAAATAGCTCCATTGCCATACTAGCAACCTCAGCAATTTCCATTGGATATTCTTTAAATGCACTCAACTCTAAAGGATGTGCTAAAAAAGAGTGTATAGCATGACCACCTTCATGAACCATGGTAGTTACATCACTCATTTGCCCAGCAGCATTCATAAATATAAATGGAGCACCACTTTCTGCAAGCGGACAATTATATCCACCTGGTGCTTTTCCTTTTCTACTTTCTAAATCAAAATGTTGCAACTCATCCATCTTACGCAAACAGTCAGCAAAAAATGGATTCATTTGCTCAAAGCAACGCACTGTTTTTTCTAATAAATCTTTACCAGTTGTAAAGGGTTTTAAAGGCTTAATTCCAGATGGTTCAGCTTCAGTATCCCATGGTTTTAAACTAGTTAAACCAAGTT
>JBMLQZ010000599.1:2437-6905 GCA_049241285.1 Chitinophagaceae bacterium
TTTTAAACAATTTTTAGTTTTCTTTTTTAAATAAATTTTTTCAATCAATGGCAACACTTGCAGATTTACTGCTTAATGAAAATTATAACAGTCTTCTTTACTATAATCAAAGCGACCCATATCAACAAACTTATAATCTCTATAATTGTCAAACCCAGCATTCACCGCTATTTGATGTCGCTTAGCTATTAACGTAGAATACAATTCATGCATCGCATCTTTATCAACTAATCTACGTTCTTGAATTTTGATATATACTTCTTCACGCAAACTTCTGTCTTCATTTTCTAAAAATTTAGCAGCTTGTTGAAGCGTATATTCTTTTCCATTTACCTCAACCGTCATCTTTCCTGCAATTGCACCATACTGTTGTTGTAAAACACTTAATTCTGCTTGAATAGAAATATTTTCTTCTCTAAATAAATCAATATTTTTTTTAACGCTTCTTAAATAAGTAAAGTATTTATCAGCATCTAACTCTGCTATAAATGGAGATGCAATTAATTTCTTATTCAGAGCATCTGCATAGGGTTGCAACTTTGGTTGAATTTCCATACAGAAATACGTAAAGGCTTCTTCCAAAACCTTATCAGTAGTATCGCATGTCATTTTTATTTGACGCCAACAAGCATCTTCACTTACTACAGCTTCAACCTCACTCATGTCTTTCATCCACAATTCTAAATCAGATTTCGATGCAATTTCTCTATCTAATAATTGCTTAAAATAGGGTTCTAAATTTTCCCAATTTGTAACAGTAAAATCCTTTGGTAAAAAGCTTCTTACTTGTTTTTGAATAGCAGCACTATACGTCATAATCTCATTTTTTTGAGTAGCAAATTTAATTGAATTAATGGTTGATACTTGAAGTAAAACAACCAGATTTTATTTTGTACGCTATCGCTAGAATCTTTATTCAGCAACAGTCCTGCTTTTCGCTGCAAGTCCTCGTTTACAAGCCTTTTTGGCTTGTAAACTGTGGGCTTTACGCTACAATCAGGCGTAAATATGTACCTTACAAATATGTATCAACTAAGCAATAGTAATTTTATCTAAAGTGGCTAAAAAAGCATCATCAACATCGGCACCAATACCATGTTCGTCATTCAATAGCAACTTCATTCCTTCATATTGTACACCTCCTTTAACAGGATCTACTAAATGACCTAATAAACAAGTATCTAAATCGTAGAAACGAATAATATCATTTGCCATAGCAAAATGCACTTTTGCCGTAAGTGCCACTCTGCTTTCAAGCATTCCACCCATCATGCAAAACATATTGTGTTGCTTAGCTACAGATACAATTTGCAATGCTTCAAAAATGCCACCACTTTTTGCAAATTTGATGTTGATATATTTTGCTGCATTGTTTCTAATAATTCTTTCAGCATCGTAATGTGTGTACACACTTTCATCGGCCATAATAGGTATTGGTGATATTGCACAAAGCTCAGGCAACAACTCATCATTATGGGTACGCATTGGCTGTTCACAAAACGCAATATCATATTCAGCCAATCCCTTTAATGCAATTTGAGCATCTTCAAAACTCCAACCTTGATTGGCATCAATTCTTAGTTCTATGTCGTTACCAATTGCCAAACGTATTTGATGAATTCGTTCAATATCAATAGTCGGTTCTTTACCAAGCTTTACTTTAATTTTTGTTACCCCTTTTTCTTTAAACGCAAGTGCATGTTTAGCCATATTTTCAGGAGTATCAATTCCAATAGTTAAATCGCTTTCTATTTCTTTTTTACTTCCACCTAAATAAGCGAATAATGGCTGTTGGGCATGCTTTGCAGCAATATCATACAGCGCCAAGTCAAAGGCACTTTTGGCTGTATAATTTCTTGCAGTAAATAAATGCAACTCCTGCATTCTTGCAGCAATATCTAAAGGATTTTTTCCAATCCATAAAGCAGCAAATTCTTTTGCCATTTCAAAACAAGTAGCTTGTGTTTCACCAACAATCATAGGAAAAGCAGAGCATTCACCAACACCTACAATGCCTTCATTTGTATGAATTCTTATAAATATGTTTTGGGCAAAATGCATAGTGCCTGTTGCGATTGTAAATGGCACCATTGGAATAGCATATTTGTAAATAGTTACTTCCGTAATTTTCATAAATTAAAATAAAAACGGAAGATAAAGCATTCGGTAATAAATAGCCTGTTAATGTCAATTACTTCAATAATTAATTGAGTACTTACAAATACCGCTCTGCTTTTTTCCAATAAGCAAAAAAACTATTGAAGTTGCCACTTACATTCGGAAATAACCAGGTTCTACTTTCTTCATTTCCCTTGTAATGCTTGCAAGTAGGGTGTTCTTTATAAAATACAGTTGTAGAACTATTATTAGCTTGATATATGGCAAACAGCTCATCAAACGAGCCTACAAATACTTGCAAATTAGGAATATTGGTTGTGCCTAATTCAATAATAAAATCTAACACTTTATTACTTACTGGAAATTGTTGAAAATGCTTTGGTTCTAGTAATAAAACTCTGTTGGCATTAGTGTCTTTATGCCAATAAGGGTCTAAGTTATATGAATTATATACCAATAGAGGTAAATCAGTATTACTTTGAATAGGTGATACAGTAGGCAAATTAGTTTGTAATTGTAATTGGGTGGTTTTAACAAGTACTTCTGGTACATCCATCATGGCAATTTGCTCATATCCATTTGCCAAGTAGCCCTTTGTTTGATTACTACGATTGTATTTGCTAATGTTTTCTTGATTAGCATAGTATTTTTTACTACTAAAGCTTCCAGCAACCCATTGCCAACTTAATGTATTGCTAGCAATATCTCCATCTAACAAATGATAATACATCCATCTAGCTGGAATTTGCCAGTGGCTTTTAGCAATGTTACAAGTCAACATAGCTGTGTACATTCTATTATGATTGTGCATGTAACCAGTTTCATATAATTGCTCAATGGCTGTATCAATTGCATGAATAGTTGTAGAGGCATTAACAATAGCAGAAGGAATTTGATGATGCATTACCTGCTGTTGCGTTTGTTTAATATCAGAAAAAATACCATCACCATAAAATTGCCAAATACGTTGAAAGTATTCACGCCAGGCTAACTCTTGCAACAATTTTTCTGACTCATATTTTTTAAAATTAGAAAGCACATATTCTTTTACTTGTGTTAAACTAATTACCCCTCTAGTTATGTAAGGTGATAAATAGGTTACAGCACCATGTATATAGTTTCTTGTCTTGGCATACTTACCAGGATGTATAGTTTGTATACGCTGTTCTATTGCTTGTATATTGGTGGGAAAATCTATTGCTTTTGTTTTACTTTCTTCAAACTCGAAATCAGAGAATAATGTATTTGCAGGTAATTGATGCGTTCTTAGTTTACTCATATTCTAATTAGTTTATGTTGTCTTAAAACATCTAGTGTTAATGTATTACCATCGTTTAAGTTTGCATAATCTAACACGTTACACAAAAAAATTCGATGATCGCCTTCTTCTAAAAATTTGTTACCGTTCATTTCAGATGCATCCAATAACATAACAGCTAAGGCATCTTTTAATATGGGAAAAGCATTCCACTCTGTAAGCAATTGACGTTTATGTAACCGAGCTATTTTATCAATATTATTACCAGATTTTTTCCCCAATAAATCAACTAATCTATATTGTTGATCGCTCAATAACTGCAAAACAAATGTTGGCTGTTTTAAAACCAATTCTAAGGTTTTAGTTCCTTCAAAAATGCCGCAAACAAAGCGTTTGGGCTGCATACTTATTTGTGAAGCATAGGTAATTATATGCATATTAAAATTACCCATTCCATCTTTACTACTAATAGAATAAACAGGTAAATTCACTCTATTCCATGGTCTTTTTGGCATATAAATTAACAATCAAGTTGATGTAAGAAAGTATTGGCATTTTGCAAATGCTTTTGTTGTTTTTCTTGGCTCATTTTATCGAATGTTCCCACTAACATTCCTAATCTTGGATTACTTAAAAAGAAATCTCTATGCACATGCATAAATCTCCAAAACAATCCATCCCATACTTCTTGCCAACTACCTTTTGCATAATTACTCATCTTCATAATGTAATTACTACCACTAATGTAAGGCTTGGTTGTCATCAAACCACCATCTGCAAATTGTGTCATTCCGTAAACATTTGGCACCATTACCCAATCATAGCTATCTATATACATTTCCATAAACCAACGATACACTTCATTAGGATGAAACTCACATAATAACATAAAATTGCCTAAAATCATTAATCGCTCAATATGGTGATTGTATCCTGTTTTGAGTAACTTTTTAATGGTAGTATCTATGGGTAAAATACCTGTTGTTCCATCATAAAATGATTGTGGAATTTTTCTTGTAAAACCCCAATAGTTGGTAGTGCGTTGTTTTGTTCCTTCTCGTTCATATACAATTCTTATAAATTCTCTCCAAC
>JBMLQZ010000600.1:0-2933 GCA_049241285.1 Chitinophagaceae bacterium
TAATCATTTATTTGAGTACAAATATGCTTGGCAACATAGCGATAAAAGCCTGCAAGCAGAGTATTTATTAAGTTGTTTTTGGGAAGGTCAAGAAGGAAGTTTTATGCTATGGAGTTTTTGGCATTGTGTATTAGGCTGGTTTTTAATTTGGAGAGCCAAAGAATGGGAAGCAGGAACCATGACTGTGGTAAGTTTTGCACAGTTTTGCTTAGCCAGCATGTTGGTAGGCTTTTATTTTTGGGGAGCAAAATTAGGAAGCAGTCCATTTGCATTATTACGTAATGAAGGCATATTAGACAATGCACCAATTATGCAAGATGTAGTAAATGGTGGATTACGCAATGATTATTTATCGATGTTAAAAGATGGTAGAGGATTAAATACCTTGTTGCAAAACTATTGGATGGTAATTCATCCTCCTGTGTTGTTTTTAGGTTTTGCAAGTACTATTGTTCCATTTGCTTATGCTTTTGCAGGAATGATGAATAAAGACCATAGTTGGATAAAACAAGCAATATCATGGGCTTCGTTCAGTGCAGGAATTTTAGGTTTAGGTATTATGATGGGTGCAGCTTGGGCTTACGAAAGTTTAAGTTTTGGTGGTTATTGGGCTTGGGATCCTGTAGAAAATGCAAGTTTGGTTCCTTGGCTTACATTAGTTGCTGGTTTACATACCAATCTTATCTATAAAAGTAGTGGCTACTCATTAAGAAGCACTTATTTCTTTTATATCATTAGTTTTTTACTCATTTTGTACTCTACTTTCTTAACAAGAAGTGGTATTCTAGGCGATACATCTGTACATGCGTTTACAGATTTAGGTATGAACACGCAGCTGTTACTTTTCTTACTCATTTTTGTAGTGCCTTCATTGGTGTTCTTTGCAATTCGTTACAAATCAATTCCTACCATTTACAAAGAAGAAAGCACTTATAGCCGTGAGTTTTGGATGTTTATTGGTTCTTTAGTATTGTTTTTATCGGGTGTTTTAATTATTTCTAAAACTTCTGTTCCAGTATTCAACAAAGTATTCGGAACTAAAATTGCTCCACCCGAAGATCCTGAATTTGCCCACAATCAAATACAAATATTTGTAGCCATTATTATTGGATTACTTACAGCTGTAACTCAATATTTAAAATATAAAGACACTCCAAAGGGCTTCTTCTCCAAAAAAATAATGGTTCCTACAGTGGTTGCTTTGGTAATTAGTATTGCTATAAGTGTGTTTGGCGATATTAGTTACAATAAAATGGGTATAGGCTTTTTAGCAGCTATTCATGTAGCCATTTTTGCAGCTGTATATGCAGTAGTAGGAAATTTATTATATGTATGGTTAGGGTTAAAAGGAAAATTAAAAGCAGCAGGTGCTTCAGTTGCTCACGTTGGTTTTGGATTAGTGTTGGTGGGTATTTTAATTTCATCTAGTAAAAAAGTAGTACTTAGTTGGAATACAACTGGTGTGGCTGTTTTTAAGAAAGATAAAAAAGAAGATCCGGCAGAAAACATTACTCTATTTAAAGGCATTGCTACCGATATGGGTAAGTATATGGTTACTTATGTGCAAGACACTTTTAATATCAAAGAAAGAAAACGCTTTTTTCAAATTGATTTTGCCGCAAAAAATAGTCAAGAAAAGTTTACACTTTATCCAGACTTAATTAAGAATAATAAAGATATGGAAGGCTTTGCTGCCAATCCAGATAGTAAGCATTACTGGTATAAAGATATTTTTGTGTACATATCTGCTTATCAAGAAAACAAAAAAGAAGATACAGCTACGTTTCAAAATAGGGTATTGGCAATTGGCGATACTTCTTATTATAGCAATGGATTACTCATTTTATCAAAAAATCCTACAGTTAATCCAGCCGATTTAAAAGATAAATATAGTAGCGATGAAAAAGCGGTTTTCTTAGACATTGAAGTATTGTCTAAAGAAGGTAGAAAATTCACTGCTCGTCCAGGTTTGGCAATAAAAGGCGATACGATTCGTCAAATTCCTGATACCATTATTGCTCAAAGCATGGTATTGAAATTTAATAAAATTGTAGACAACAAATTGGAAATTGCCATTAAAGAAAGTGGTGCAATAACCGATTTAATCACTCTTAAAGTATACGAGTTCCCTATGATTAATTTGTTGTGGATTGGTATTATTTTAACGGTTATTGGTTTTGGAATGTCGGTTTATCAACGTATTGAAAAAAGAAGGGCTTAAGTAAATTTTCATTCATTAATGCAAAAGAGCTATTTCAGATTCATCGAAATAGCTCTTTTATTTTTTGGTAGTCAACAATCAATTCTTTTTTCAACTTCAGTGGCGTCGCACTCTTGTACTGCAACACTTTACGCAGCAAATGCAACTTGTTCTTAACTACAATTTATTTAGCATTTTTCACATACTTATCTAACCAACTATTCATTTCCCAAAGCATGTGTAGCAAGTTTTCTTTTGCTCTATATCCATGTGCTTCAAATGGTAAACTTACGTAACGAACCACACCACCATGTCCTTTAATGGCATTGAACAAACGTTCACTATTAATAGGAAATGTACCCTGATTATCATCACTATCACCATGAATCAATAAAATGGGCGTTTTAATTTTATCTGCATAGCTAAACGGACTCATCTCATAATACAATTTTGGAGCTTGCCAATATGTACGTTCTTCATTCTGAAAGCCAAATGGAGTAAGGGTTCTGTTGTAAGCCCCACTTCTTGCCAAACCTGCTTTAAACAATTTTGTATGTGCTAGCAAATTTGCCGTCATAAATGCTCCATAGCTATGTCCACCAACAGCCATTCTATTTCTATCACCAACACCCATTTCAACTAGCTTATTAATAGCAGCTTCAGCATTTAATTCTAATTGTTTTACAAAATTATCATTCGGTTTTTTATCGGCACTTTCAGCAACAATTGGCAT
>JBMLQZ010000601.1:0-1273 GCA_049241285.1 Chitinophagaceae bacterium
CTGAATGGCTCTATGCAATGGTCTTGCACCAAACTGCACATCGTATCCTTTCTCTGCAATAAAGTCTTTTGCTTCAGCTGTTAACTCTAATTCAAATCCAAGATTCAATAAGCGTTTAGATACACCCTTCATTAGAATATCAATGATGTTGAAGATATTCTCTTTTGTTAGCGAATTGAATACCACTACATCGTCAATTCTATTTAAGAATTCGGGCGAGAATGTTTTCTTTAAAGCTTTTTCAATAACTGCTTTATTGTTTTCTTCTGCGTTCTGCATTCTTGTAGCAGTTGCAAAACCAACACCGTCTCCAAATTCTTTCAATTGTCTAACCCCAATATTCGAAGTCATGATGATCAAAGTATTCTTGAAGTCTACTTTTCTGCCAAGGCCATCTGTTAATTGACCATCATCTAATACTTGCAATAAAATATTGTAAATATCTGGATGTGCTTTTTCAATCTCGTCAAGTAAAATAACACTATATGGTTTACGACGAACCTTTTCAGTTAGCTGACCACCTTCTTCATAACCTACATAACCTGGAGGTGCTCCTATTAAACGGCTGACAGTGAATTTTTCCATGTATTCACTCATATCAATTCTAATGAGTGCTTCTTCACTATCAAACATATATTTTGCAAGGCTTCTGGCTAATTCGGTTTTACCAACACCAGTAGGGCCCAAGAAAATAAAACTACCAATCGGTTTTTTGGGATCTTTTAAACCTACTCTGTTACGTTGAATAGCTTTGGTAACTTTAGCAATAGCATCTTCTTGGCCAATAACCATTTCTTTCATATCATCACCCATTCTACGTAGCTTCTCAGTTTCTGCCTGAACCATTCTTTTAACAGGAATACCCGTCATCATACTTACCACCTCAGCAATATTTTCTTCAGAAATTGGATAGCGTTTATTTTTGCTATCTTCTTCCCAAATAGATTTTGCTTTTTCTAACTCTTCACCCAAACGTTTTTCTTTGTCACGTAAGCTTGCAGCTTCTTCAAAACGTTGACTTTTAACAACTTTATTTTTTTCGTTTTTAACTTCTTCAATTTGCTTTTCTAACTCAACAATATTTTCAGGAACATTAATATTTTTCAAATGCACTCTAGCTCCTACCTCATCCAAAACATCTATTGCTTTATCGGGCAAAAGCCTATCTGTCATGTATCTATCACTCAATTTTACACAGGCCTCAATAGCTTCAGCATCGTAGTTAACGTTGTGAAAATCTTCGTATTTACTTTTAATGTTAGTTAAAATTTGA
>JBMLQZ010000602.1:0-1784 GCA_049241285.1 Chitinophagaceae bacterium
CTGCACCTTTCTGTATTTTAGATGAGGTTGATGCTCCTTTAGATGATGCTAATGTTGGAAAATTCACTCAAATGATTAAAAAATTCAGCGACAATTCTCAGTTTATAATTGTTACACATAACAAACAAACTATGGGTGCTGTAGATGTTATTTATGGTGTAACTATGCAAGAGCCTGGTGTAAGTAAATTGGTTCCTGTAGATTTTAGGAGTTTAAATTAATTTGATATTTTACTTATTCTCAATAAAAAATCCCTTGATTCATTTCAAGGGATTTTTTTATTAATCAGGTGCATTTTCGTAACCAATATCTACCAACAAGTTTTTTCCATCAGCAGCAGTTGTTGCTAAAACATCGCATCTATTATTCATTTCATTACTAGCATGGCCTTTTACCCAATGCATTTTAATGGTAAACTGTTTAGCTAGATGATAGTATCTCATCCATAAATCTTTGTTTTTCTTTCCCCCTTTAAAATCTGTCTTCATCCAATTATCTACCCATTTTTT
This sequence comes from Chitinophagaceae bacterium, assembly GCA_049241285.1. Lineage (GTDB taxonomy): Bacteria > Bacteroidota > Bacteroidia > Chitinophagales > Chitinophagaceae > Parasediminibacterium. The sequence goes on from JBMLQZ010000602.1 coordinate 510, forward strand.
TTCAATACTATCCACTACATATTTGCTATCTGTAAAAATATTTACAGGAATATTTTTTCTAGTTAAACTTTCTAAGGCAACAATTACGGCCAATAATTCCATTCGGTTGTTGGTAGTAAATCTATATCCTTGTGCAATTTCTTTTTTCAAATCGCCCCAAATTAAAACAATGCCAAAACCACCAGGCCCTGGATTACCACGAGCAGCTCCATCGGTATAAATGTGTAAAGGATGCGACATGAAACAGCTTAAAAAAGAAGAAATTAAATAATTAATGAGTAAAAATTAAGGTAAAAAATATTCACCTTTCATGTACAAAACACATTCACCAGAAATGGTTACACGGTCATCTTTATCTTCACAGTGAATAATTCCTCCACGTTTAGAAATTTGCTTTGCTAGCATTTTTTTCTTTCCTAAAATTTCACTCCAAAAAGGAATTAAACTAGCATGTGCAGAACCAGTTACAGGATCTTCTTCAATTACAGAATTTAATAGAAAGAAACGACTAACAAAATCACAATCAATACCAGGTGCAGTGGCAATTACGCCAAGAGAATCTATTCTATTTAACCAAACAAAATCGGGTTTAAAATTTTCTACCTCTTCTTGAGTATGATATTGCAAAACATAATCTCTACTTTTATAAATATGCTTTGGTTGATGATTAATACCCTCAATTAATGCCAATGGTGGATTGCATTTGTGGGGTTTTCTACTCGGAAAATTCATTTCAAGCAATGAACCTTCTGTTTTTTTAACATGCAATAAACCACTTTGACTACTAAAAGTAATATCGTTTTTAGTGTATCCAAAATACTTAAAAATTACATGAGCAGTTGCTAAAGTAGGATGACCAGCTAAATCAATTTCTATTTCAGGAGTAAACCAACGGATGTGAAAAATATCTCCATCAGGTATAAAAAAAGCTGTTTCTGATAAATTATTTTCTTTAGCCAACTCTTGCATTACATTGGTAGGTAACCAAGAATTTAATGGACAAACAGCAGCAGGATTTCCTCCAAAAATACTGTTGGTAAAGGCATTTACTTGAAAAATTGGATATGCTTTCATAATGATCAATAAAGGAATATTTGTAAGGGTTAACAAACGTAATTAAATAAACTTGTTTTTGCTACACTTGAAAAACACCTAATTTAAAATCTTCGAATTTTGGTTGATGATTGGCTGCTTCAATTCCTATGCTAATTCTATTTCTAGTTTCTATTGGATCAATAATTTCATCAACCCATAATCTTGCAGCAGCGTAATAAG
>JBMLQZ010000603.1:0-1897 GCA_049241285.1 Chitinophagaceae bacterium
AAGTTAAAATCACAGCAAAAAGAAATTAATACGCTAAAAGAAACTAAAAAAGTAAACACCATTCCTACTAAGCAAATTTCAACAGCACAGTATATAATAGAAAGAAGAGGATCTAAACAATTTATTAAAGTACAATAATTTAAAAAAGCCTTGCATTGCAGGGCTTTTTTGTTGGATAAAATACTTGAAGTGATAAAAAACAAAAATCAGTATATAAAATTAGGAGTTCTCCTAAGTAAATCATGGGAGAATTCCTAAGTGCATTTAGGACAAATACTGTTAAAAAATTTAAAGCACAGATGTATTTTTGACCTGAAATAAATGGACAAATACTTTTCTCTTAAAAAGAAAATTTTCTAAATATTTCAGTCGTCATTTTTAACTAGGGGGTTGAAAATGATAGCCTTAAAGATATTAATCAGGGAGGCTCATTCTCAAAAAAGTAACATCGGTTACCTAAATTATAAATAATTATGGTTTAGAAGAACTGAACAAGGCTAAGCCGGAGATTTTAATCTTCGGCTCTTTTTTTATCGTTATTTCAAACACCTTTCAAAAAAATTCTAGGTTATTTATTGAAACAATTAACTTCATTTCTAATTAAATAATACTACTACATGAACCGTTGCTTTTATTTTTTTATATGCTTGCTTTGTATTGTAAGCTTTGTATGTGCCCAACCTCCAAAAGGAATTAAATGGGACACCAAAAAATCTGGCTATTATACACAAGAAAATGGAGAGATAGCCTTGTATGAACTTCCTGCATTTTCTAAAAAAACAATCGTTACAAAAGAACAATTAACCCCAAAAGAAACAGGGAAACCATTAACCATAAGAAATTTTTTTGTTCATGAGAATGGTCAACATATTCTAATTTATACCAATAGTAAAAAAGTTTGGAGATATGATACAAGAGGCGATTATTGGATCTATCATACAGTAACCAATTCATTAAAACAAGTGGGCAAAACCTTGCCAGCATCTTCACTAATGTTTGCAAAAATTTCGCCTACAGGCAAGCATATTGCTTTTGTTAGTGAACATAATATTTACGTAGAATCTCTTGAAAATGGAACTATTCAACAAGTAACAAAAGATGGTACTGATAAAATAATTAATGGAACTTTTGATTGGGCTTATGAAGAAGAATTTGGTTGTAGAGATGGCTTTAGATGGAGCAATGACGGCAAATCAATTGCATATTGGCAAATTGATGCAAGAAGCATTAAATTTTTTATGTTGATGAATAATACCGATAGCATTTATTCATTTAACAAACCAGTAGAATATCCAAAAGTTGGCGAATCTCCTTCTGCTTGTAAAATAGGAGTTGTTTCAATTGATAACGGTAAAACAACATGGATGAATATTCCTGGAGATGCTAAGGAAAATTACATTCCAAGAATGGAATTCACTCCTAACCAAAATGAAATTATTATTCAACAACTTAATAGAAAGCAGAATGAAAGTAAAATTATGTTGGTGAATACATTAAACGGAAATGCAACAACCATTTACACAGAAACAGATAATGCTTGGATAGATATTAAAAGCAGATGGAATGATGACAATCCTGCTGGTTGGGAATTTGTAGATAATGGGAAAGCCTTTTTATGGGTAAGCGAAAAAGATGGTTGGAGACATATTTATAAAGTGAGTATAGATGGTAAAAATGAAACATTACTTACTAAAGGCAACTACGATATTGCCACACTTGATGGTATTGATACAAAAAATCAATTTGTATATTTTAGTGCTTCTCCTGAAAACGCTACGCAAAAATATTTATATAGAGCAAGTTTACAGGCTTCACCCAAGGTTGAATTAATTTCTCCTAAAGATCAAAAAGGCACTCACAATTATCAAGTTTCACCAGATGGATTATTTACTCAACA
>JBMLQZ010000604.1:0-2075 GCA_049241285.1 Chitinophagaceae bacterium
TTGCTGGTGCTGAGGGTAAGATAGAAATTAGAGTAACTGATATGGCAGGTAGATTGTTGCATACACAAGCTGGACAAAATGGTAGAAACACCATTCAGCTAGGAATAAAAGTTGGTGTACAATTGATTACCATTACAGATGGTACTACTACCATCAACCAAAAAATGGTGAAACCATAACCATCTAATCTATCAACCATTTATCTAACAACAATCAATTCTATCAAATGAAATAAAGTATAAAAATTTTCAAGCAACTTAATATCCAAAGCGATGAAAATTTTTATGCAAAATTCCATCTGACAAATAAGTAAAAACTAAAAATATACAGATGAAACAAATCATAAAATCAGCATTTATTTTTTCTACCATAGTATTCGTAGCACTTAGTGCTGTTCAAGCTCAAATTGATGATATTGGAGGAGATGTAGATGTACCTATAGATGGTGGTCTAAGCCTGCTCGTTGCTGCAGGTGTGGGTTATGGAGCGAAAAAGTTGAAGGAGAAGAGGAAAAAGTAATGATTGGTGAAAATTCTTTAAAATAAAAAAGTCAGCGTAAATTATAACTACGCTGACTTTTTGTTTTATGAATAGCTTTCTTCTTCAGGTTCATCGTCATCAAAAACAATTTTAGGCTTTCTTGCAGGTTGCGGCTTTTTCTTTTCCATTTGCTGAATTAAATCAGCAACAGCTGCAGTCCATCCTGTTTGATGACTAGCACCTAATCCCTTACCATTGTCTCCATGAAAATATTCATAAAATAAAACCAAGTCCACATTATTGGGTTGATTGTAAAACCAAGTATATTCTGCATTAAAACGTCTGTTGCCATGAACATCTCGTTTAAACAAGCTAACAATTCTATTAGTTAATTCATCAGCAACTTCATTCAAATTCATCATAACACCACTACCTGTGGGGCATTCTACTTTCAAAGTGTCTTCATAAAAACTGCCATATCTTCTCAATGAACGTATCATTAAATAATTTATTGGTATCCAAACTGGCCCACGCCAATTGCTGTTTCCTCCAAAAAGGTTCGAAGTACTATCTCCAGGATCGTATCTGATGGTGTATTCTTTCCCATCAATATGAACAGTGTATGGATTTTTTTCATGATACTTACTTAAGGCTCTAATGCCACCATCGCTTAAAAATTCATCTTCATTCAACATTCTTTTCAATAAATGAATCAGTCTGTCTTTAGGAACCAAGCTTAATAATATTTTATCGCTATCGCTTCTCTCTTCATTTGGCCAAAATAATCCATTCTTTTTACGATAATTTTCAAACCAACTAATTCGTTTTTTAAAATCGCTCAGGTTGTTCACTACTGATTTTTCCATTACTGAAACTGCTAATAATGGAATTAAACCAACTATTGATTGCACTTTTAATGGAATGGTAGCCCCATTTTTAATATGTAATGTATCGTAATAAAATTTGTCTTGCTCATTCCATAATATATGTTCATTAGTTGCTTCAGCAATAAGTACAAAGTGTTCAAAAAATTTGGTAGCCATGTCTTCAAACGAGCGGTCTTGCATTGCAATTTCTAAGGCAATATCCATCATGTTTAAAGCATATTTACCCATCCAACTGGTACTGTCTGCTTGTTCAAGAGTCATGTGAGCAGCAATACCATAACTTCTATCTAAAACCCCAATATTATCTAACCCTAAAAATCCTCCTTGAAAAATGTTATTTCCATTTTCATCTTTTCTATTAATCCACCAAGTAAAATTGATAATGAGTTTTTGGAAGATTCTTTTTAAAAAATTAATATCACCTTCACCAGTAGCTTCTTTTTCAATTCTATACACTTGTAATGCAGCCCACGCATGAACAGGTGGATTTACATCACCAAAATTCCATTCATAAGCAGGTAATTGTCCATCTGGTTTCATGTACCATTCTCTCATAATTAATAAGAGTTGGTGTTTTGCAAACGTAGGATCAATCATTGCCATTGGAATACAATGAAACGCCAAATCCCAAGCAGCATACCAAGGATATTCCCATTTATCTGGCATTAAAATAATGTCTTGATTTTTGAGATGTTACCAGTCTCTATT
>JBMLQZ010000604.1:2085-2581 GCA_049241285.1 Chitinophagaceae bacterium
GGGGTTAATCCATCGCTAGAATTTAACCAACGCTCAACATCGTAATAATAAAACTGCTTGCTAAATAGTAAACCAGCAAAGGCTTGACGTTGAATTTTCTTTAAATCTGTAGGTGTTGTTGCAGGAATAATTGCATCGTAAAAGTCATCTGCTTGCTTTTTTCTCGATGCAAATACTTCTTCAAATCCACCTGCAAAAGGATTTTCTAATACTTGTTTACAAAGCCTACAATAAATTACTTTCGTTTCTCCTGCCTCAATAGTCATATTATATACAGGAGAAAATTTTGTTCCCTTCTTTCTTTCTCTTAAAACTTCTACATTTTTTCCTTTAATAATAGCATTGTGAAAAGCATCTTTTACAAAAGGCGTTTTGTTAGGCGTCCAAACAACTTTTTCAAGATTGGTTTCATTATCTGTATACAAAGCATCTGAAGGCTTCTGAAAATAAAAATAATACGTACCTAGTCTTTGTTGTTCGGCTTTAACAGCTGTTT
>JBMLQZ010000605.1:0-979 GCA_049241285.1 Chitinophagaceae bacterium
ATGTCAAAACAGCGCTTTCAAAACGGCATGCAGAAAAACAACGTCAAAAGCAGAAATACGGTTACTTGCAACCATAACTAATAAGTTATCAGCAATACTGTAAACATCTCTTACTTTTCCTTGATAAAAATTGGTCTGTTGAGTGAATTGAAAATTAGCCATCAGCAAAAGTAATGTTCCAAAAAACAAGAGTGATAAATCAGTCAAAAGAATTTTCTTAACAAATTTATTTTAACTGTGAACAAATTAAATTTTTGCATAAAAATAACAATTACTACTTTGCCAAACATTTTATCAAATAATAGCCATTATGAAACGATTCATTCAACTCGGTTTTATTGTAGTACTAATTGTTTTTTTTAACAATTTAAGTATTGCTCAGCAATCAACTACAATATCAGGAACCATTAAAAACACCTCAAAAGAAGCCTTATCTGCTGTTTCAGTAACTATCAAAGGAAAAACGGTAGGAACCTTTACAGATGACAAGGGAAATTTTAAATTTACAACAAGCGAAAAACCTCCATTTACCCTAGTATTTTCTTCTGTAGGTTATGCAAATAAAGAAGTTAATTATACTGGTGGAGAAGTTTCAGTTACATTAGAAACTAGTTATGTTTTAGGAGAAGAAGTTGTAGTATCTGCATCTCGTGTGGCTGAAAGAATTCTTGAATCTCCAGTTACCATAGAACGTATTTCTAGCAGCAATATTAGACAGTCACCTGCATCAAATTATTACGACATTATTGGTAACTTGAAGGGTGTTGACGTAACTACTTCTAGCTTAACATTTAAAACCGTAAGTACAAGAGGTTTTAATAGCAGTGGTAACTTAAGATTAAATCAAATCATGGATGGAATGGATAACCAAGCACCAGGTTTGAATTTTGCTGTAGGAAGTATTATTGGTTTAACTGAATTAGATGTTGATAATGTAGAATTATTGGCAGGAGCTAGTTCTGCATTATATGGTCCTGGT
>JBMLQZ010000605.1:989-8506 GCA_049241285.1 Chitinophagaceae bacterium
GAATGGAACACTTTTAATTAATAGTAAAAATCCATTCAAATATCAAGGGTTTAGTTTTCAAATTAAGCAAGGTGTAAATCATATTGATAATAAGCAAAGAGATATGTCTGCTTTTTATGATTGGAATTTTAGATGGGCTAAGAAAATATCTGAAAAATTTGCTTTTAAAATTGGAGGATCTTTTGTTCAAGCAAAAGATTGGTTAGCGGTTGATAATAGAAACTTCCAAGCAGGTGCTGGTGGCGACCGTTCTACTGGTAGAGTTGTTGCAGGTGATAGAAGCAATCCTGGTTATGATGGTGTAAATATTTATGGCGATGAAACCAATACTGCATTTAGAAGCTTAGCAGCAACCGTTGCTGCTGCATTTCCTTCACAATTTCAAACTCCATTAGCTGCTATAGTTTCATCAATTCCTACTTCTCAAACAGTTTCTAGAACTGGTTACAATGAAAAAGATGTAGTTAGTCCTTATACTGTAAATGTTAAACTTACGGGTGCTTTACATTATAAAATTAGCGATAAAGTAGAGGCATCATTAGTAGCTAACTATGGTGTTGGTAATACAGTTTATACAGCTTTAGGCAGATATTCAATTAAAAACTTTAAAGTTGGTCAATATAAGTTAGAGTTAAAATCTAAAAACTGGTATGTACGTACCTATTTAACTCAGGAAGATGCTGGAGATTCTTATAATGCTTCTGCTGCTTCTCAATATTTTAATGAAGCTATTAAGCCAAGTGCTGGTCAAACTGGTTGGTTTGCTCAATATGCTCAAACTTATTTACAAAACAGATTAGGTGGTGCTACTGATGCAGCTGCACATACAGCAGCAAGAAATTTTGCTGATGCTGGTAGACCAACTGGTAGTCTTTTAGAAAACGCAACGTTTAACTCAATAATTAATAGACCAATATCTCCTACAGGTGGTGGTTTATTTGTTGATAAAAGTGCTGTATATATTTCAGAAGGTCAATATAACTTAACTCAATTATTAGGTTTAGAAAAACATGGAACTGACGTTTTAGTTGGTGGAAGTTATAAAGAGTATTGGTTAGATTCTAGAGGTACTTTATTTGCTGATAGAACTACTATTAACCCTGGTAAAATTAAAATTTCTGAAGTAGGTGCTTATGGTCAAGTTTCACAGAAATTGTTTAAAGATGTATTGAAATTAACTGTTTCTGGTAGATATGATAAAAATCAAAACTTTGCTGGTCGTTTTACACCAAGAGCTTCAGCTGTTGTTAAATTAGCTAAAGATCATAATTTCAGAGTTTCTTACCAACAAGCATACCGTTTCCCATCAACTCAAAATCAATGGATTAATTTAAATACTGGTCAAATTACATTATTGGGTGGTTTACCAGCTTTAAGAGATTTTTATCAATTCAATACAAGACCAGCTTATACTGCTGCTAGTTTTGTAGCATTTGTTGCTGCAGGAAGCAATAATCCTGCTTTGTTAGTTAGACAAAATTTTGGAGAGTTTAAGCCTGAAACCGCTACTTCTTATGAAATAGGATATAAGGGTCTTGTAGGAAAAAAATTATTAATTGATGTGTATGCATATCAAGCTTCTTACGATAATTTTATTGGTTCTACAAACGTTGCTCAAATTCAAGCAAATAATTCTGTAAAAGTTTTCTCAATTTCAACAAATAGCGTTGCTAAGGTTGATGTAAAAGGATACGGTATTTCTGTTGATTATATTTTGCCTAAAAACTTTACAATTGGTGCAAATTTTTATTCTGACGAAATTTCTAATATTCCAACAGGATTCATTTCTTCATTCAATACACCAAAATATCGTACCAATATCACTTTAAGCAATACTGGTTTTGGTAAGCAAAATCGTTTTGGATTTAGTGCAGTGTACAGATGGCAAGATAGCTTCTACTACGAAGCTACATTAGGTGCTGGTACTTTACCTTCTGTAACTACATTAGATGCTCAAATAAGCTATAAAATTTTACACAATAAATCAATTATTAAATTGGGTGCAAACAACTTGTTAAACAATTACTATGTAAATGGTTTTGCAAATGCACAAGTTGGTGGATTGTATTATGTTAGCTACGGATTTAACGTATTTTAATATATTCCTGAGTTTATTTTTAAAAGTTCTGATTGTTAATTCAATCAGAACTTTTTTTATGTCCAAATATTTAGCGTATTGTAAAATTGTTGTTATTAATTTGCAGAATTATGACAATAGAAAATTTAAAGCTTTTAAGAGACCGAATTGCTGTCTTGAGGAGGTTTCTTTGACTACGCTAATAGAAAATATAAAGTAGAACAAGACCGTCAATTATCACTTTCAGCTGGTTTTTGGGACGATAATATACGTGCCACAACAACCATGAAAGATATTAAGTTGAATGAGTTTTGGATTCAACTATTTGATAAAGTAAACACCACAGTTGAAGATTTTGCCGTATTATTTGAATTTTGGAAATCTGGTGATGCCACTGAAGATGAAACCAAGGTTGCCTATGAAACTGCTTTGTTAGCATTGGAAGATGCAGAGTTAAAAAGTACCTTAAATAAACCAGAGGACGAACTACCTGCAATATTGCAAATTAATCCTGGAGCCGGTGGAACTGAAAGTCAAGATTGGGCAGATATGTTGCTTAGAATGTACATTATGTATGGTCAAAAGCAAGGATACAAAGTAACAGAACTTGATTATCAAGAAGGAGATGGTGCTGGCATAAAATCTGCCACTTTACAATTTGAAGGAACCTTTGCTTATGGCTTTTTAAAAGCAGAAAGTGGTGTACACAGATTGGTTCGAATATCACCATTTGATAGCAATGCCAGAAGACATACTTCTTTTGCATCTGTTTATGTGTACCCATTAATTGATGATACTATTGAAATTGAAGTAAATCCTGCTGATTTAGAATGGGCTTTTTATAGAAGTGGTGGAAGTGGCGGACAAAATGTAAATAAGGTTGAAACCGCTGTTCGTTTAAAACATGCTCCAAGTGGTTTTATTATTGAATGTCAGCAAGCAAGAACTCAAGGTGAAAATAGAGAATTGGCATTGAAGATGTTGAAAAGTAGATTGTATGAAGAAGAAATGCGAAAAAGACAAGAAGCCTTAAATGCCACCAATTCAAACAAGAAAAAAATTGAGTGGGGAAGCCAAATTAGAAGCTATGTTTTTCATCCTTATAAAATGATTAAAGATCATAGAACCGATTTTGAAGTAGGTAATGTACAGCCTGTTATGGATGGTGAATTAGATGGCTTTATTAAGGCTTATTTAATGATGGAAAAAGAAGAATTGAATGATTGATTTATGATAGAAATATAATTCAATGTATTTACACTAAAAAGCCTGAACAACACTCTTGTACAGGCTTTTTGCGATGATGCTTTTTACATAAGCCTATGCTTATTTTGACTTTTCAAATAATATTTTTTGCGTTGTAAAATCGAAGTTTGCGTCCATAACTTCTAATAACTTAGGCCAATTAGCAACTGGTTCAAATGCATTTTTATACACTCGTTTAGCTTTAATGGTTATTACATTTCCATTTAAAGTTGCACTAGAAACAAAAGAAGCAGCTTCGTTTGAAATATTTTTATTCAATGCTTCTAAACCTTTAGCAATATAGCCTGCAGGTACTTTAACATTTACTTCATAATCAAAGCTTCTTGCACAAGTCATATACACATCAATGGTTCTTTTTCGTTCTTTTTCTTCAATTTTTGTAAATGTGCCAATAAGTTTACCTGCTTCAAAAATGTAATTATTTCCTGCTTTTTTCATCCAAGCATCCACTACAAACTGTGTGTTATAAATAAATGCATTACCTGTATTTCTGATACCATAATTTTTAATATCAAATGCCTTTACTTCTTTTGGTTCAACACCAAATTGTTCTGTAATTTCTTCAGTAAAATTAGATTTCCAGTTTTTTCTTGCATCATCAAAAGCTGTTCGAAATTCATCAGCTAATTTTTTTGTTTTTTTATTGCTTTGTAATGAGGTTATATAATCTTCAATTCCTAATAAATTAGCTTCTAATTTATCCGTTTCTTCTGGTAAACATAAACGTATTTGTTCTGCCGATTTAAAATGACCAGTTAACGTACAAGTTCTATCTAGCATTGCATTGTTCAAATTTGCAGCATCAAAACTTACTTCAATGGTTTCTTTTGTTACATTATCTTCAGGTGTACTTTTTGGAATATTAATTTTATAGGTATCATATTCAGTTCTTTTTTTCACTTTTTCAGAAAAAAGTGCCATGGCATCTTGACCTTGAAAACGAATAGGAATGTTATTAGTGGTGTTAAAACGATTATCCATAAAAAAGTACATTGGCTTAGGACTTTTCGTTTTTAAGAACAATTCAAAATCGGCATAATCAACAATGTTTTCTAATTTAACTGAGTTAAGTGAAGTGGTTACTACCAATTCATTTTCTATATCGAATTCTTGAAACAGTAGGTGTAATGTAATTAATCCATAAAAATTATATGGATAGTAATCGTTTATTGACGGAGTTGCTGTAATTGTTGTTCCTTTTGGATAGTAATTGTATCCATATTTATACTGCCAAATATGAAATATTGTTTGGGCTAAAGAGTCTTTATTAACAACGTCTTTAATTTTAGTGCCATATTTTAATTTTAATACTTCTCTAATTTCTCTGGAAATTGTAACAATATCAGGAATATAAACAGCGTTTCTAGCTATGTTTAAAATACTCTGTAATTCTTTTAAATAATCTTCTTGTTTTACCGATTTTGTAACCACTCCAGAAATGTATGGAGCTTCTGTTCCACCTATAGATTTATACTTTAACTCAATGTAAGGAATTTGCCTCAAAGGCTTGCTCCACATAGCTTCTGTTACTTTTGGAATATTATCTTTTATTAACTCAAATACAAAATCATCATTTTCATTTCTGCTCTGTTTAAATTCAGGAGCACCATTGGCAGCTTTATAAGCAATTCCAGCTTTTTTATCAATTTCAAATTTATTTTTTTGAATAAGAATTGGATATTCAGCAGCCATATAAAACAAATAAGGCCCTTTTATTTTATTATCAACATCAATTAATTCTTCTACTCTAATATAATAGTCTAAAATATCGCCAACTTGTAAATCAGAAATGGCTAATTTACCGTCTTGAATTTTTTTAGAATCTGTAGTAAGAATTTCTTCATCGGTATTTAATGTAACAACTTTACCATTGGGTTTATAAATTTTTACCCCTATAAAGGTTTGAGACTGGTTTAAGGATTTAGATGTTAATCCTCTTCTCGTTTTATCCATTTTTTTGTTGTACTCTAAAGAAGAATAATTTTCTAAAGCAGATTGATCATTAATCTTTACTTTTTCTCTGATTGTTGTGTAAAATGCCAATCTATATCCATTATTTGAACCACCAAATACAAATAATCGATTACTCTTTTTATCCATCGTATATTCAATAGATTTTCCTAAAATAACAGCACTTTCGTCTTTATATTTTTCAGGAACTTCTTTTAGAGAAAAAAGTGGGTTTGGCGTTTCAAAAATCTCTTTGTTTACAGCTTCTGATCGTTCTTTATACAAGCGATCACTTTTGCTTTGAGCAAAGGCACTAACATTTACAGATAAGCAAATACTAATTGCTACAATTTTTAATAAGGTTGTTTGCATGAATGAATAATGTTGACTTAAATAAAAAATTTGAATAATAATTATGGAATTGCTATAACCACTTGTTCTGCATAAAAATCTTTTAAAGCAGTGAAGTCTTTATTCCATTGAGAAAAATTGCTTTTTTGAATAATAGGGTTTTTAATAACAATTTCTTTTATGTAAATAATTTGATTGTTTTCTACCTTAACCAATGCTTTTATTGCATAATCTTTTTGCTGAATTTCTATCTTTTTAGGTAGGGTAGTTACTGTTGCTCCTTTAGGAAGATTAATAACAGTATTTTCTTGTAAGTTATACTTGTGAGAAAAGCAGTAATCTAATTTACGTTCAAGCGTATCGAAAGTGAAGTTGTTAAAGTCTTTTCTTAAATCAACCTCTAAATACATTTCTTTACCAAAAGCTGTTAAAGCATTTTTATGTTCAAAGCTGTAATTTGCTTTTAAAGCCTGATCGTAATTATTTAAATCGCTGGTGTTTAAGTTGGTTATAAGAATATTAGCATTTTCGTCGGCTAAATACTTTTTAAAAGCATTGGTTACATTTTCTTTTTTAATGTTGAATAGTTGTGATAGTATATATTCTTTTTCTTCACCATTCCAAATTTGTTCTACAGTACCCATTAAACTAGTGCCATTAATAGTCAAATTTCTTTTCTCAATATATTTATTTTGTTCAAAAGTGGTGGTAGGTACATTGCTTAAAACAAATGCATTGTTGTTTTCTATTAACACCTGTCTTCCTTGAATTCTTTCTGCATATTCATTAAAACCAATGTATTTTTCAGTAGCATCTAAAAAATAAGTTTTCCCTTCAAAAAATAAAGCACAAATCATGTGGTTATCTACTGAAAGCGATGGCGTAGAATAATCATAGGCAATATGGTTAGTGCCTATCCAACACAATCTTGCATCAAAATTTAATGCTTGTAGTAATTCTTTTGTTAGATGAGCCATTCCTTTACAATCGCCATATTTTTTTCTTAATACCTCATTGGCTTTATCGGGCTTAAAACCTGCAATACCATCTTCAAAAGCTAAATAGCGAATGTTGTTTTGAACCCAATAAAAAATGGCTTTAATCTTATCTAATTTAGTGTTGGCCGTTTGGGTTATTTCTATTGCTTTTGCTTTTAAAATAGCCTTATCGTTGTCTATATCTTTTACCAAAGAACGATACCATGCATATTGGTCTTTTAAGGTTTCGAAAAAAGTAAATTTATTATCATCTATTGTTGCAGATTGCACCAACATTAATAAATGTGGTTGAATATAAGTTGCTCCAGGACTATGATTTTCAGAGGGAATTGTAGCCAATTTTTTTATGGTATACGTGTAAACGTCTGCTTCTTTTTTTTCGTTGTAGGTAACTTCCTTTTCAATATTAAAACCTTTAAAATTATATTCTTTTATATCAATTTTCATCCATTTAGGAACATTTATTTTCACTATTTTTTCTTCAACATCATATTGTTCAGAAAAGAATATTTGTGTAAAATATTTAGGATCTAAAATGGTTTTTTCAAACGTAATTTCTCCTGTACTTCCTTTTGTTTCTAGAGGTAAATTAAAGTAGCAAATACGTAGGTCTGAGAAAAAAATATCGTCTCTAGAAAAATAGTCATATCTAGGAGTGATGGTTTTGTTTTTAGATCCATCAATTTTTATGGCAATTTCATCGATTGAAATATTATCGTTGTAAGTTTCTCCAATAGGAACAATAATTCTAATATTATTACACAAATACGATTGGTATTGTGTTTGTTTTACTTCAACTCTGTTTTGTCTTTTATTGTAGACAAATGTGTATTCTTCTTTTGCTAAGGGAATGGTAACGTTTTTATTTTCTTTAT
>JBMLQZ010000606.1:0-5096 GCA_049241285.1 Chitinophagaceae bacterium
GATAAATTGTTACAAACGGATATTAGTCATGGCGATTATGAAACGTACATGCCAATGTTGCAAGAAAAATTTTCAGATGTTAGCAAAGAAGAGATTTTGAAAAGAATGGCAGCATTAGAGTTCGATCGTTTCTTGAAATATTATGAAAATGCAGAAGATTTAAATATTAGAGAACAAAGTGGTCGTCAAAGAACCAGAGAGTTTGGTAATGATAGAAACGGAGGAAACGATTATAGAAACAGAGAAAGAAGAGATTTTGGAAGAAATGAAGGTGGAAGAGGCCGTAACGAAAATGGAGATTTTGCTCGTTTGTTTGTAAATCTTGGTACAAAAGATGGTTTCTACAAAGCCAGCTTTTTACAGTTTATTTTAGATATGAGCGATTTGAAAAAAGAAGTGTTAGGCAGAATAGACATGAAAGACATGAACAGTTGGGTAGAAGTAGAGAAAAGTGTAGCAAGCCAAATGATTCGTTCTTTAGATGGAAAAAATTACAAAGGAAGAAGAATTAGAATGAACGATGCTAATAGTAGATAAGAGCCTTTTTTAGCAATCGTATAACAATCACATCCTGTAATGCTCTAGACCACTTGGCGTCGTCTTTACAGGAATAAAACAACAACAATGGAAGCAACAATTGTAGCCCCAACAATGAAAGAGGTTACCCAGCAAGCTTGGAACAAACGTCCGTTAATTATTAGCGGTCCATGCAGTGCAGAAACAGAAGAACAAGTAATGGCAACAGCCACTGGTTTGGCAGTAACAGGCAAAGTAGATGTTTTACGTGCCGGTATTTGGAAGCCTCGTACACGTCCAGGCAGTTTTGAAGGTATTGGTACAAAAGGGTTACCTTGGTTACAAACAGCTAAAAAAGCTACAGGCATTCCAGTAGCTGTAGAAGTAGCAACTGCTAAGCAAGTAGAAGACGCTTTACATTTTGATGTAGATATTTTATGGATTGGAGCTCGTACAACTGTAAATCCGTTTAGTGTTCAAGAAATTGCCGATGCTTTACGTGGTGTCGATGTCCCCGTTTTAATCAAAAATCCATTAAATCCAGATTTAGAACTTTGGTTGGGTGCTGTAGAACGTGTAGCAAAAGCAGGTATTCAACAAATTGGTCTTATTCACCGTGGTTTTAGTAGCTATGGAAATACCGAATACAGAAATGCACCAATGTGGCATTTAGCCATTGAAATGAAACGTCGTAATCCTCATTTAATGATGATTAACGATCCATCTCATATTTGTGGCCGTAGAGATACTTTAATGGATGTTGCTCAAAAAGCAATTGACTTAGATTTTGATGGCTTAATTATTGAAAGTCACATTAACCCAGATGAGGCTTGGAGCGATGCAAAACAACAAGTTACGCCAACTCGTTTGGGCGAAATGATCAACAGCATTAAATGGAGAACTGAAAAAATTAATTCTGAAGAATTACATGCTAACTTAGAAAAGCTACGTCAACAAATCAATCAGTTAGACGATGAATTAATGCAAATTTTAAGTGCTCGTATAAAAGTTGCTGAAAAAATTGGTCAGTACAAAAAAGACAACAACATTACCATCTTACAAACCAATCGTTGGAACGAAATACTAGATAGAGCATACACAAATGCCGAAAAATTAGGGTTAAGCAAAGAGTTTGTAACCAAATACTTCGATGCTGTTCACATGGAAAGCATCAATCATCAAAATAAGATTATGAATTCATAGTCGCTAAAAGGCTTGTGAGATAATCTATCTTATAAGCCTTTTTGCTTTTTGTTAGTCGACTGTTGTTTTTCAATGATACATCGTTGCGTCGCACACTGCACCGTCTAGTTCGCTGTGCAACTTTCGATACACAATAATGCATTTTCCGACTATTCAAATTTTCATTAAAACCGAAAGTATGAATGCAATATGTTTATACTTTCAGTTAGCTATTATTCTCTTTTCTGTGAAATTCATTTGGTTAATTAAAACATGAAAAAGCAAACCTTTCACTTTACATCAGCTTCTGTAGATTATTATTTTAATGCTTCCATTAGGCAGTTAAAAGAAATTGTACCAGTTGCACAAGCCATCATTATTACAGATGAGCAAGTGCATGCATTATATCAGGCAAAATTCAAAGGTTTCAAAACAATTATTATACCTGCTGGCGAACAACATAAAAACCAAACAACTGTCGATTCTATTATTCAACAATTAATTCAATTGCAAGCCGATAGAAAAAGCATATTAATTGGAGTAGGAGGAGGCGTTGTTACTGATATTACTGGCTATACAGCTAGTGTTTACATGCGTGGAATTGCTTTTGGATTTGTGCCTACTACATTATTAGCAATGGTAGATGCAAGTATTGGAGGCAAAAACGGAATAGATGTTGGCATTTATAAAAATATGGTAGGCATTATTCGTCAACCAAAATTCTTATTGTACGATGTAAGCCTTTTAAAAACCCTATCAATAGCCGATTGGAGTAATGGATTTGCAGAAATTATTAAACACGCATGTATCAAAGATGCTGCTATGTTTAAAATGTTGCAAGAAAATACATTAACTAAGTTCCAAAAAAATAAAGAACTATTAGCAAAATTGGTGGAACGAAATGCCAAACTAAAAACCAAAGTTGTTCAGCAAGATGAGTTTGAAAAAGGTGATAGAAAGTTGTTAAATTACGGTCATACACTTGGTCATGCTTTAGAAAATCAATATCAATTATACCATGGTCAAGCAGTAGCTATAGGAATGGTATATGCTGGTATCATTTCAACACAATTACTAAAGTTTAAAAGAGCAAACGAAGTGGTAGTAATACTTTCCAAATACGGCTTGCCAACACAAATGAATTTTGATAAAGTAAAGGCTTTAGAAGTTTTAAAAATGGATAAAAAAAGAGAACAAGCATTTATCAATTATATTTTGATAGAGAAAATTGGTAAAGGTGTAATTCAACAATTGCCACTAACACAAATAGAAACCATTATTCAATCATTTTAATTCATATAAACAGTGATTGCAACTATACAACCATCTACATTATCAGGCACTATTACAGCAGCTGCTTCTAAAAGCTCTATGCAAAGAGCATGTGCTGCTGCTTTGTTACATGTAGGTAAAACCAATATACATAATCCAGGAACTTCAAACGATGATCAGGCAGCTATCAAAATGATTCAAGATTTAGGTGCTATTGTTCATTTTCAGAACGAAGTAATGGAAGTAACTTCTCAAGGTGTACAGCCTTTAGCCACTGGTGTTAATTGTGGTGAAAGTGGTTTAGGTATTAGAATGTTTACACCCATAGCTGCTTTAGCAAGTGCTACCTTAACTATTAATGGTACAGGTAGTTTACTTACAAGACCCATGAATTTTTTTGATGAAGTTTTGCCATTGGTGGGTGTAAAAATTGCTTCCAATAATGGTAAATTACCTCTGCAAATACAAGGTCCACTTCAACCAAAAGCAATTACTGTTGATGGTAGTTTAAGTTCACAGTTTTTAACAGGATTATTATTTGCTTTTGCAGCAGCTACAACACAAGATGTTACTATTACTGTAACAGATTTAAAAAGCAAACCATACATTGATTTGTCTTTAAAAGTATTGGAAGACTTTGGATATACAATTACCAATAACAATTATGAAAGTTTTACAATTCATCCAATAAATAAATCAACAGCAATCATTGATTATACTGTTGAAGGCGATTGGAGCGGTGCTGCGTTTTTATTAGTTTCTGGTGCCATTTCTGGCAATATTGTAGTAAAGGGGTTAGATGTATTTTCAACGCAAGCGGATAAAAAAATATTAGAGGCTTTACAAGATTCAGGTTGTCGTTTATCAATACAAGAAAAACAAATTGAAGTAGGTGAAGCACCATTAAAAGCTTTTCAATTCGATGCTACAGATTGTCCTGATTTATTTCCTCCATTGGTTGCTTTAGCAGCTTTTTGTGATGGTAAAACAGTTATTCAAGGCGTAAGTAGATTAGCCCATAAAGAGAGTGATAGGGGTATTACTTTGCAAGAAGAATTTGGAAAAATGGGATTAGAAATTATTTTACAAGATGATTTAATGATTATTGATGGTGGAAAGGGATTGAATGGAGCGAATGTTCATTCAAGACATGATCATAGAATTGCTATGGCTTGTGCAACTGCTGCATTAAAAGCAAATGCTGAAGTTGTAATTGCAGAAGCAGAAGCTACTAATAAATCGTATCCAGATTTTTATAAGCATATAGAAAAATTAGGAGCAAGGGTAACTATTGCTTAGCATCTTAAAAATGAGATTATGAATTCTTTCGGACGCATTTTTCGAGTAAGTATTTTTGGTGAAAGTCATGGTGAAAGTGTAGGTATTAATATCGATGGTTGCCCTGCTGGTTTACACTTGTCAGCAGAAGATTTATTGCCAGATTTGGAGAGAAGAAAGGGGGGTAAAGGCAAAGGAACAACACCTAGACAAGAAGCCGATTATCCTTTTTTTAAAAGTGGCGTTTTTAATGGAAAAACTACTGGTTTTCCTATAACCATCTTATTTGAAAATAACAATACTCGTAGCGAAGATTATCAGAAACAAAGAAGCTTCCCACGTCCTGGTCATGCAGACTTTACAGCACATGAAAAGTTTGGTGGTAATGAAGATTATAGAGGTGGTGGGCACTTTAGTGCTAGATTAACTACAGGTTTAGTTGCTGCTGGTGCTATTGCTAAAAAACTATTACAACAAATTACAATTACTGCAACGTTAACAGAAGTAGGTGGAGTGAAAGATATTGAGCAAGGTTTGCAAAAAGCCATTGATGCTAAAGATTCTGTAGGTGGTATTGTAGAATGTGTGATTAAAGGGTTACCAATTGGTTTAGGTGAACCTTACTTCGATTCGCTAGAGTCAACCTTAGCACACATAATGTTTGCGATTCCTGCGGTGAAAGGGATAGAATTTGGTAGTGGGTTTGCAGCTGCCGCTATGTTTGGTACACAACACAACGATGTGATTGAAAATATGAGTGGAAAAACCACTACTAATCATGCTGGAGGTATTGTAGGTGGCATTAGTAATGGTAACGATTTGGTTTTTAGATTGTCTATAAAGCCAAC
>JBMLQZ010000607.1:0-2775 GCA_049241285.1 Chitinophagaceae bacterium
GATGCTCTGAAGAAAATGGCAAACTAACTGACCATAAGTTGTGATTCACATACTCTAATGGAACAGCTTTCTGCTGGTCGTTATCGCCTAAATTTGGGTGATTACCCGTAATAAATAATGATTGACCATAATTGGTATGAAAACGAAGTTGAAAAGTAACTGTAATGGTTGAAAGTACCGTTTTTGATTTTTTTCGAACAACTTTTGGTTTTTCCGATGCAGTTACTGCTTCTTTTACCTCAGCTACTTTTTTAGCTTTTTTAGTAGGTGCTTTTTTATCCTCTTGCTTTAAAAGCTTTGCTGGTGCAACTTCTTTAGCAGGTTGTTTTTTCTTTTCAATTTTTATTTCAGGTGATTCAGCCTTCTTTTTCGTTGATGTGGCAGTTTTTTTAGGTGCCTTAACAGAAGGTTTTTTTTCAATGGGCAATGCTGATGTTTCAGCAGCAATGTTAGCGGTGTTATTTGATGTAGTTGCCAAAATCTAGAAATTTAGAGGTAACAAAAATAGAACTTCTAATGTGTAAAAAAAACACATTAGACCAGTGTTTTTTTCAAATGGGGCAAAAAAACAAAACAAGCATATTCACTTTAATAATAAAATAAATTAACATGTTTTAAAAAACATTCATTTAAACAGACAATATTATTCATGCTTAAAGAACAAAACTTTCTTTTGAAAATTTTGGCGAAAGTAATTGAAATAGAAGTATCAAGAAGAAATATAGATAAAAATATAATTTATAAAACAACCATACTTAATAAATAAATTTATTTTTTCAACAGACAAAATCAATGATTGAATGTTGTTTAAATTAAAGAAACAATGATTAATCTGCTTTTTTTACTAGAATAATTCTAGCTCTATCTGCTTTTGCCATTTGATTGTAATAATCAACTAAAGCTTCATAGTCAGATGCAGGAAAGTGCCTCCCAATTCTCTCTTGCTTTCGTATCAACTGAATATTTTCTCCATTTACAGTATACGAAATACTATAATTACCAAACTTATTGGTAATTGATACATCTTTTGGCATAGACTCTACAGTATAACCAGGTTGAATTACAAATTTTATGGTATCAATATCGCTGTAATCAAAATCAAAATGAATATCGTATTTTCTGGGTTTATCTGTTGGCAGTTTTGCCTCTTTGTTAAATAAGTTGGGGGTGATAAATAATCTTTTTCCAGTAATAGTTGCATAATTGGCAGAGGTAATAGTTAAGTGTTCTATCATCTCTGGCACTCTTCCCTTTTTTTCTTGATATTCAATATTTTCTACTTTATAGGTAGGTAAATTCAATACTCTGTTTAAATATTTATCTCTCTCCTCTTTTGTAGCATAGTGTAATAAACTATGTTGCAATTCTTGTTGTAATCCTGTAAATTTTGTAAGCACATCTGCTTTTAGATTACCTTGATTATCAATTGTTGCATTTACTACTCGTAATTGAATATTTTCTTTCTTACCAAGGCTAGGTGTGTTTACTATAGTTGCTCCTTCAGGCGTAAGCATTACTGCCTTTCTATTAGCAGTAGAAACGCCCATAAAACCTACACTTTCAGTTTGGCTAGTGCATTCTAACCAAATAGTATCTTTACCATTAGGTACACACATAACCACATGATTAAAAAACGGTGCAGGAAAATCTTCCCACAAATCTTTTCGCTTTCTACCGGAATTAATAATAACATAATTAGCAGGAACTGATGCTTCTTGCAATAAACTAACCATGAAATTGGATAAGGCTTTACAATCTCCAAACTTTTTTTGTGCTACGAAATTTGCTTCTAAAGGTTGCCAACTTCCAACACCAAGTTGAATACTTATGTAACGAGTATTTTTCTGCAAATACTCATACAACACTTTTACTTTTTCTTCTATACTAGTAAGCTTATCGGTTAGTTGATGTACTTCATTTTTAATACTTTCTGGCAACTGATTTCTACCATTATTTAAAGCCGCAATAAATTTTCCAAACCCATTCCATGTACTCATATCTCCATGAAATCCATCAATTAAAAACTGTGTAGGTGCAATAACCACCACAGGAACTAAATCAAAATAATTGGGTGCATACACTTCACCTTCAAAATATTTTTGATTATTTATTTGCCAATGATATTGAACAATCTTATCTTTTTTAGTAACAATAGGTTCTTTATCTGGATAGTTTAATTGTTTATATCGAAGCTTGTAATAATCTGGCGTTTCTATGGTAAACTTACTTTCTTGAATAGCTAACTTTTCATCATCAAATGGTGTCCAAATTGGAAGGTAAAAAATACCATTAAATACTTGCTCATCTTCATACTCAACAGTGTAAGGAAATTGCTTGTTGTAAAAAGCAAAGGTTTTTATTCTTCTATCTGTTAGTAAGGTATTATCGTCTGTACCTGTTACATCAGAAATATCTTTTTTCTTAATCTTTCTAATCAGTTTTCCTTCAGCATCATATAAATAACCAGAAATATCACTAAGAGATATTAATTTACTGTAGCTGTTATCATATCGAGCAAACCCCTCTCCTTCTTCGTTTAAGATGGTTACAACACGTTTATGTTTTATTACTGCTTTATCAATAGATTCAATTTGAATATGTAATTCTTCAAATCGTACAACAGCATTTGCATTTTCTTTTAAAGAATCTGGAATTAAAGAGGCTTTGTATAGTTGTGACCATAACACAATTGGAGCTACAATTACACTCACCAATAAATACACATATTTTTTCATGTACGCCAGCTTTTACTTTGCTTTTTTAAATACTATTTGT
>JBMLQZ010000608.1:0-2158 GCA_049241285.1 Chitinophagaceae bacterium
TTTTAATGTTAAGGAATTTGAATTGCAAGAATTTAAAAATGGTGAGTGGGATACCTTTTATAAAGGAGAAAATATAGGTGCATGTTCCATTATAAAACTACCAGTAAATATTACCACAAATAAATTAAAATTTAAAATATTGAAGTCTACAGGTTTGCCAGCAATATGTCATTTGGCTGTTTCTAATGAATCAAGTAAAGGCATTCGAAAATAATAGTTGTATTAATAATTTTTAGAAATTAACCAGCGAGTTTTACGCAGTAATTGCATAAAATAAATCACATTGTAGTCGTATTCTATGCTTTATTAGAACTATGATCCACATTTTGATGCTTCATAAACCATTAAGTTAGCGTATATTGCATCGGCAAAATACATCATATCATTTTATCATATAACCTTAAAACATGAAAAAATACAAACCAGGGGTTTTATTCGGTGAAGAACTAGAAGCATTGTTAAAAGATGCAAAAGATAATCAATTTGCTTTGCCTGCTGTAAACACTATTGGAACTAACACCATTAATGCAACTTTAGAAGCAGCTGCAAAAGTAAATTCACCAGTAATTATTCAATTCTCTAATGGAGGAGCACAGTTTATTGCTGGTAAAGGAATGCCAAATGATAAATATCAAGCCAATATAGCCGGTGGTATTTCTGGAGCATTACACGTTCATAATGTTGCTAAGCATTATGGTGTGCCTGTTATATTACATACAGATCATGCTGCCAAAAAATGGTTACCTTGGGTAAGTGGTTTATTAGATGCTGGAGAACAATTTTATAAAGAAAAAGGTCAACCTTTATTTAGTTCTCACATGTTAGATTTAAGTGAAGAAAGTTTAGAAGAAAACATTGGTACTTCTGTAGAATTTTATAAAAGAATGAAGCCATTAGGCATGGCTATTGAAATAGAATTAGGAGTAACTGGTGGTGAAGAAGATGGTGTAGATAATAGCGATGTTGAAAACGATAAATTATATACTCAACCTGCTCACGTAGCTTATTCTTACACTGAATTAAGCAAAGTAGGCAATCTTTTTACAGTTGCTGCTGCTTTTGGTAATGTTCATGGTGTTTACAAACCGGGTAATGTAGAATTAAGACCAGAAATTTTAAAGAATAGCCAAGATTATATAGAAAGAGAATTAAAAACCGGACCAAAGCCTGTTTACTTTGTATTCCATGGTGGAAGTGGATCTCCTCAACATCAAATTAGAGAAGCCATCAGTTATGGTGCTATTAAAATGAATATTGATACTGATTTACAATGGAGTTTCTGGGAAGGCATTTTACATAATTACAAGAAGAATGAAGGTTACTTGCAAGGTCAATTAGGTAATCCTGAAGGACCAGATAGCCCAAACAAAAAACATTACGATCCAAGAGTTTGGTTACGTAAAGGGGAAGATAACTTTGTAAAGCGTTTAGAAATTGCTTTTGAAGATTTAAATTGTATCAACAGAAACGCCTAATTAGCTTTTAAATAATCATCTATAAAACGCCTCATTTTCATGAGGCGTTTTTTTATTCTATAATCTATCATTTATCAACTTGCTCTTCATTTTTAAACTCATTTCTTTGTTGTTTATTGAAAATAATTTAATCTAAAAAATCTATACTGCACTATTACCTTTGCAGCCTAAAAAAGTAATTATACATGTTAATTGGTTTACAGAATGTAACATTTGAATTTGGAGCAAGAGTTATTGTGGAAGAAGCAACATGGCACATTCATCCGGGAGAAAGAATTGGTTTAATTGGCTATAATGGTACAGGAAAATCTACGCTATTAAAAGTATTGGTCGGTCAATATTTACCTTCAAAAGGCACTGTTGAAAAAGGTAGAGACACTACTATAGGATATTTACATCAAGATTTATTAAGTTTTGATACGCATGATAGTATTTTAGAAGTTGCCATGGGAGCCTTTGAAAGAGTGAGAGCATTAGAAAAAGAAATTGAGGAAATTGGCAAACAACTAGAAGAAAAGGAAGACGAAAAATTATTGATTGCTTATACCGATAAATTGCATGAAATGGATGTTTTAGATGGGTATAATATTCAATACAAAACCGAAGAAGTTTTACATGGCTTAGGTTTTACCAACGAACAACTGAATAAACCTTATCAGCAATTTAGTGGAGGTTGGAGAATG
>JBMLQZ010000608.1:2168-2508 GCA_049241285.1 Chitinophagaceae bacterium
GAATGAGGGTTTTACTGGCAAAAATGATTTTACAACAGCCCGATGTTTTGTTACTAGATGAACCTACCAACCACTTAGATTTACCTTCAATAGAATGGTTAGAAAAATACTTATTAAACTATAAAGGAAGCGTTGTTATCGTTAGCCATGATAAGTTTTTCTTGAATAGAATGGTGAATAAAATAGTAGAAATTTACCAACAACAAGTACATATTTACAGTGGCAACTACGAATATTACGAAACAGAAAAGGTTTTACGTGTTGAAATTCAACAACGAGCTTTTGAAAACCAACAAGAATATATTCGTCAACAAGAACGATTTATAGAGCGTTTTAGAGC